>NZ_JBTOQG010000059.1:0-273915 GCF_055283955.1 Pseudomonas sp. HP_12 | reverse complement strand
AAGGCGATATAGAGAGCCGGTGCGACGGCTTTCCCTGAGAGTTCGTCAAGGTCGCAAGCGCACCCACAGACTCGAATATGAAGAGGTAAGCCTCAAGGGCTTCGTGAGCTTGTTCGTAATCTGCGGGTGCATGTTCCTTCTTGCCGAAAACAGACATCCAGCGAAATCAGTATCGGCTAGAAAAGAACGGAACACCTATATCGTGAGCAAGCTCACTCCCACAGAATCTGGAGTGTGTCCCGGATCCGTGGCCCACATGAGACCAGTCGGGCCTTGCTCGCGAAGCGGTCTAGCCCAAAGGGTCCAGTCAGCCCTTCACTCAGCGCCCGGCTTGAGCTATGGGCCAGACGCAATCACGCTCACATACTCATCAAACAACCGCACCTGACCGCTCACCCTGCGCCATCCCCGATACGATTCCGCATCCCTCCTGTAGCGGGCAAAGGCTTCGGATTCCGGTCCGTCCGCGAACAGTGAAGCGATGGCTGCGCTCTGGAAGTACCAATAAATTCCATCACATTGTTCGGTGGCTTTGGCGTTGGAAAGGTCGATCGCCCTGGACCGCCATTGCGCTGCAAGCTCACGTCCCTCTTCCCGAGAAGCGTCTGGCAGCGCTCGCCAGCCAATCTTCTCGGCGTCGTCCACATAGGCGTGATACCTGGCGAGTAATGCCTTGTCTCTTTCCCAGACCGAAGGACAAACGGGCGGCGGCGTCGCGAACGCACCAGGCGCCTGACAAACCGGCAACCCGCTGAGAAGTTGCTGCACCCGCGACAACGGCTCCTCATGCCCCTGCTCCTTGCCGCCGGCAGAAGCTGACTCTGACTTCGACCCTGGCACAACCTCCTCCACCCGCCCCTCGCGACCCAGAACCGCCCTCAACCAACCTCGCATTTGCATAGCCACGCTCCTTGATAAATACCGTCCACAAAAACACGTTCGATCCAAGCCAACGACTCAAGCCGAACCTGCGCAAACTACATCACCCCTCCTCCGAAAAAATCCAATTTCCGCAAAAAAATCCCGAGACTGGCCACCCCCTCCGCCCCACTCGTTTCCCCTCATTTTCCTTAGTTGCCCGCTTAGTTCAGATCAGTAGGTGAACCGGTTCACCTTTCCGCGCTTTTCTTTAAACCACCCGAAAGGATCCAATAAAACCCTGCAGCCCTTGATCCACAAGGGCTAGAGCCATTCCGACCACCTCACAACCTCCCCTAGTAGCCTTGAGACATCATTGCGAGCTGTATCAAATGTGAGAAAAACTTCGCGTCTGTAGGAACTTTCCCACACAATTAACTGCCTGAGCTGACACTGCTGGCTACTAGCTATCGGTGTGATCGCAGTGCGCGTTCACCTAACCTTCGCGGCGAGTTTTCGGGATGACATTGATCCGATTCAGCTTTTCGAGAAGGTGTGCCAACCGGCCAACGCGTATCTCTCCACGCTGTCACGTCATATTCGCCGCATTGTTGAGAAGGGTTCAGGGACGATGTACCAATGACTCAAACGTTTGACGTAGAAGCACTCATAAAGCTGCGCAGCCAGACCCGGGCTATTTCCGACGTGCTTAAAGCACAGGCGTCCGATTACCTGGCCACGCTGGCGCTGCTGATTCGTCCGCAGAATCTGTTCGGTGAGTACCTCCAGGGCGCACAGCGCAGCAGTGGCCGGGAAACCCAGCACCATTTCAAAGCACTCAAAGAGCTGTACGACAGAATTGGTTCGGCGTCTCCGTTCCAGTTGGTCAACGAGATGGAAGTGCCGCTGAACCTGATCAGCACCACGCCCGAGCTGTTCCCGCTGGAATACGACAAGGTCCTGGCCGACAGCGGTCAGACCGTCCGCATCACCAGCCCGACGCGCTGGGTGATCGGTTTCAATTCATTTGATCTGGCGCGCTTTCGCAGCGTCATCAAAGACCCCAACCGCAGCAGCGCCGAGTTGTACCGCTTCGTCGTGCACTACCTGGTGCTGTTTTACTGCGTGAGCAAATCACCGGGCCTTGGGCGTTTGTTTGACGGCCTGCGGTTTCCGGTGAGTTTTGAGCGACTGAAGGATTTTGGCGACCTGCCGTTCTGCGTGATCAGCTCGCCGGTGCGCTCGACGCTGCCGGACGACTCGGTCATTCGCAGCAGCACGCAGATTGCCGGGAACGCCAGTTTTGAAGAACTGGTGGGCCAGGACAGCATCATGGACATGAAAGATGAGATTCGTCAGCGCCTGCTGATGACGATCGAAGGACTGTAAAGCACTCGGCTCAACGTCGAGCCGACACGCAAAATGACTTGCAGCGAGTTGCTCGCACAGGAGAAAACGATGGCGAAGAAGGAAAGTACCCAGCACAAACTCGACCGCGTTCGCGCCCCTCGGGTCCACATCACCTACGACGTCGACATCGGCGATGCTCAGGAAAAGAAAGAGCTGCCCTTTGTCGTCGGCGTGCTGGGCGATTTTTCCGGCAACCCCCTTGAGCCACTGCCCAAGCTCAAGGATCGCAAATTCATCTTCATCGACCGCGACAACTTCAATGGCGTGCTCAAAGGCATCAAGCCGCGCCTGGCCTATCGCGTCGACAACACGCTGGCCAAGAACGGCACGCAGCTGGGCGTCGAGCTCAACTTCAACGCCCTCGAAGACTTCGAGCCGCAGAACGTGGTCAAGCAAGTCGAGCCGCTGCGCAAGCTGCTGGAAGTGCGCAACAAGCTCGCCGACCTGCGCAACAAGATGGGCGGCAACGACAAGCTTGAAGAGCTGTTGATGGACGTGTTGCAAAACACCGAGAAGCTGAAAACGCTGGGCAAGGAATTCGGTCGTGAAGCCGCCGTTCCCGCCACCGACGCCAAAGAGTAAGCAGGAGCACGACCATGAACGACAAACAAACCGTGGCCCAGCCGGACACTGATCTGGTTGAAGTGGAAAACTTCGCCCCGCAGTCTTCGCTGCTCGACAGCATCATTTCCGAAAGCCGTGTTGCCCGCTCCGAAACCGAACGCACCCGCACCCGTGATCTGATCGGTGAGCTGGTAGGTCAGGTGCTCGAAGGCGAGATGACGCCGAGCAAAGACCTGATCGCCGTGCTCGATGCGCGCATCGCCGAGATCGATTCGATGCTCTCCGAGCAGATGAACGAGATCATGCACGCCCGTGAATTCCAGCAACTGGAAGCGTCCTGGCGTGGCCTGAAATACCAGGTCGACCAGACCGAGACCAGCACCACGCTGAAGATTCACCTGCTCAATGCGTCGAAGAAAGACCTGGTCCGCGACCTCAAGGCCTCCTCGGAATTCGACCAGAGCGCGCTGTTCAAGAAGATCTACGAAGAAGAGTACGGCACCTTCGGTGGCGCCCCGTTCGGCATGCTGCTGGGTGATTACGAGTTCAACCGTAACCCGGAAGACATGTACCTGCTGGAAGAGATCTCCCACGTCGCCGCCGCGGCCCACGCGCCGTTCATTTCGGCGGCATCGCCCGAGCTGTTCGGCTGGGACTCGTTCACCGACATGTCCGGCCCACGCGACCTGGCGAAGATCTTCGACACCGTCGAATACGCCAAGTGGAAGTCCTTCCGTAACTCCGAAGACTCCCGTTATGTCGGCCTGACCCTGCCCCACGTCTTGGGTCGCCTGCCGTATGGCCCGGATACCACGCCGGTCGAAGAATTCAACTTCGTCGAAAGCGTCGATGGCCGCGACCACAACAAATACCTGTGGATGAACGCTGCCTACGCCCTCGGCACCCGCGTCACCGACGCGTTCTCCCGCTACGGCTGGTGCGTGGCGATTCGTGGCGTGGAAGGCGGCGGTCTGGTGGAAGGTCTGCCGACCCACACGTTCAAGACCGACGACGGCGAAATCGCCCTCAAGTGCCCGACCGAAATCGCCATCACCGACCGCCGCGAGAAAGAACTCTCCGACCTCGGCTTTATCCCGCTGGTGCACTGCAAGGGCACCGACTACGCGGCGTTCTTCGGCACTCAGTCGACGCAGAAGCAAAAGCAGTACAACACCGACATCGCCAACGCCAACGCCCGTCTCTCGGCGCAGTTGCAGTACATCTTCGCCACCTCGCGCATCGCTCACTACATGAAGGCGATCATGCGCGACAAGGTCGGCAGCTTCGCTTCGCGCAAAGACGTCGAGATGTTCCTCAACAAGTGGCTGTCCAGCTACGTGCTGCTCGACGACACCGCCAGTCAGGAAGCCAAGGCCAAGTTCCCGCTGCGTGAAGCCCGTGCCGAAGTCTTCGAAGTACCGGGCAAGCCGGGTGTGTACAAGGCCGTGACGTACCTGCGTCCGCACTACCAGCTGGATGAACTGACGGCGTCGCTGCGACTGGTCGCCGAATTGCCGCAATCCACACGCGGTTAACCGAATCGGGTCTGCCAGGGAGGCAACATGAGTAGCCAACACAAGCTGTTGCCGTCACTGCTGGACCGGTTGCTGGACGACCGTCCGCACCAGTCCGTTGAAGCCTCGGCGCAACGCTTGTGTTCGCTGGCCGATTACAAGGCCAGCATCGTGCGGGACCTGGAAATCCTGGTGAACACCCGTCAGTCCCTGGTGGCTGGCGAACTCGCCGGTTTTCCGCAACTGCCCGGGACGATCCTCGACTACGGCATGCCCGATTTCACCAGCAAAAGCGTGCTCGACCCGCAGGACCGCTACCTGATTCAGCAGCAGCTGGAGAAAGCGATTTCCGACGGCGACCGGCGCTTTCGCAGCGTCAAGGTACAACTGCTCGCACAACAAACCGGCCAACGCATGCTGACCTTTCGCGTTGACGCCGTACTGCGCCTGCAAGACATCTCCCGTCAGGTTTCCTTTGACGCGGTGTTGCAGGTCAATACCCAGGAATACACAGTACAGAACCTCAACTGATGCTCGACGACCTGCTCCCCTATTACGAAAAGGAACTGTCGCACCTGCGCTTTCTGGGCCAGGAGTTCGCGAGCCAGTACCCGAAAATCGCCTCGCGGTTGCTCATCGAGGGCGATAACTGCGAGGACCCGCATACCGAGCGGTTGATCGAGGCGTTTTCGTTTCTCGCGGCACGGGTGCACAAGAAGCTCGATGACGAGTTTCCGGAAATCGTCGAGTCGTTCCTTGAGGTGCTGTACCCGCACTACCTGCGCCCTACCCCGTCGATGTCCATCGTCGAGTTCACCCTGGGCAAGAACGAGAAAGTCACCGACGCCTATCGCGTCGCCCGTCACACCGAGATTCATGCCACGCCCCTCGACAGCGTGGTGTGCAAGTTCCGCACGTGCTACCCGGTCGACCTGTGGCCGATCAGCGTGCAGCAGGCCTCGTTCGTGGAGATGGAACGCTCGGCGTTCAACGGCCATAGCGCGGACTTGGTGGCGCGTTTGCGCATCGGCCTGACGGCGACCTCCGACGTGCTGTTCGGCCAGATGGAGCTGGACTCGTTGCGCTTCTTCCTCGATGGCGAAAGCACGCTGATGCTGCAGCTGTACGAGTTGCTCTTCAACAACCTGGCCAAAGCCACGCTGACCTTTGAAGACGACGGCCGCATGCGCGAAGTGGCCCTGCCGGCCGACGCGCTGAAGGCGGTTGGTTACGGTCTGGATGAAGGGCTGGTGGATTATTCGGAGCGTTCGTTCCTCGGCTACCGGCTGCTGCACGAATACTTCACCTTCCCGGACAAGTTCATGTTCTTCGACCTGTCCGGTTTCCGCCGCATTCTGGCGGGCAAGAAGCTGGGCAAGGTCGAGATCAATTTCTACTTTTCCGACTACGACCTGCACGACCGCCTGGCCCGCCTGACCCAGAACATCGGCCGCGCCAACTTCAAGCTCAACTGCACGCCGATCATCAACCTGTTCCGCCAGCAGGCCGAGCCGATCACCCTGACCCATGCTCAGCATGAATACGCCATCATTCCGGACGTGCGCATGCAAAACACGGCCGAGGTGGTGTCCATTGACCGGGTGCGCCGGGTCAAGAAAGTCGGCGGCCTGGAGCAGGTCAGCAGCTGTCATCCGTTCTTCGAGCCGCGCGCCGATCAGGGTCCGGGCAACAGCTTCTGGATCGCCCGCCGACGCCCCTCTCAGAGCCGACAACGGGACGGCACCGACATGTTCATTCGTGTGGTTGACCGGGATCTGGAGCTGATCAACTCGGCCAGCGATACCTTGAGCATCCGCCTGACCTGCAGCAACCGCGACCTGCCTTCACTGCTGCCCTTCGGCGGCGCGCGCGGGGATTTCAGTGTCCCCGCAGGCTCGGTCATCGACGACATCCGCTGCCTGCGCAAACCCACCGCGTCGGTGCGCGTGCCACTGGGCAACGGCGTGATCTGGCGCCTGGTCTCGCACCTGTCGCTGAACCACATGTCGCTGGTCAGCAAAGGCCGCGATGTGCTGCTGGAATTGCTGTCGCTCTACAACTACCGCAACACCTCGGCGATCCGTAAGCAGATCAACGGCATCGTCTCGGTGAGCAGCGAGCCGGTGGTCGCGCGGATCGGCCACCCTCGTCCGAACTTCGTGCGCGGCGTGGGCATCACCCTCAAGTTCGATGAAAGCCAGTACACCGGCAGCGGCGTGTTTCTGTTCGGCATGGTGCTGGACCATTTCTTCGGCCAGTACTGCTCGATCAACAGCTTTACCCAATTAACCCTGCGCACCTTGCAGCGCGAAAAGAGAGTGGTCCAATGGCCCCCGCGAACCGGCGATCAACCCCTGGTCTGATCGACCAGGCACGGGCTGAGCCGCACCGATTCGAATTCTTTCAGTTGGTGCGTTTGCTCCGCCTGCATTACAGCAGGAACGGGCAAATGGACCTGCAGACGCGGCCCCATGAAGACCCGTTGCGCTTTCGTTCGCAGCTGTCGCTGAATTTCCCGGCGAGCGAAGTCAGCGATCTGAAATTCGAGCGCGAGGGCAAGGTGTCGGCGGCCGGGCTGCCGCTGACCGAAGTGCAGGTGACGTTCATGGGGCTGGTCGGGCCGTCCGGCGTATTGCCACGCCCGTACACCGAGCTGTTGCTGGAACGCCACATTCGGTACCGCGATGACGCTGCCCATGCGTTTCTCGACGTGTTCTCGCACCGCATGACCACGCTGTTCTACGAGGCCTGGCAGAAGTACAAGTTTTACATCGAGTACGAGCGCAACGGCACCTCGGACTTCGATCGCTACCTGCTGCATTTGGTGGGCCTTGGGCCGCAGGCGCAGAAACAGAAGTTCGGCCCTGAAGGCTCACCGCTGCGTCGGGAGCTGTTCAGCTATTTCTCGGGGATGTTCGCGCAGAAGCCGCGCAACGCGCTGAACCTGCAAGTGATGCTGAGCTTTTACTTCTCGCTGCCGTTCAAGGTGCGTCAGTTCGCCGGGCGCTGGCTGAAACTCGACGTCAGCCAGTGCACGCAGCTGGGCCGCAAGAACGCCGCCCTCGGGCAAAGCGCCGTGGTCGGCAACCGGGTCTGGGATTACCAGTCCACCGTGCGCATCGACATCGGCCCGTTGACGCTGGCCGACTATCAGCGTTTTCAGCCCGGCACCGAGGACTACCAGAAGCTGGTGGAGCTGGTGCGTTTTTACGTTGGCGCGCACCTGGATTACCAGATCGCGCCGACCCTCAAGCGCGAAGCAGTGCCGCTGGCGAAGATCGGCCGGCAGGGCAACGTCGCGCTGGGCTGGCTGGGCTGGTTGAAACGTCCGGGCGCCGATGTCGAGCCGGCCCGTTGTGCTCTTTTCCATATTCCTTTTGATGGGGTCTCACTGTGAACCTGAAGTCGCTGTTCGCCAAACTGAACGAAACCAGTCGCACAGCCACAGAAGGCGCTGCCGCCCTGTGCTTGTCAGAAAATCATTACGACGTTGAAGTCGAGCACTTGCTGCTGCAATTGCTGGAAAACAACGACAACGATCTGCCGGCGATCCTTCGTCACTACGACGTGGTCCCCGAGCGCCTGCAGGCGCAGTTGGTCACCGCCCTCGGCACCTTCAAAAAAGGCAACACGCGCACGCCGGCCCTGTCGCCGCACATCACCCGGATGATCGAGCAGGCCTGGGTCCTGGCCTCCATCGAATTCGGCCAGAGCCAGATCCGCACCGGCTACTTGATTCAGGCGTTGCTGGACGATGACGAGCTGCACCGGGTGGTCGTGGCCTCGGCGCCTGAGCTGGAAAAAATCAACGCCGACGACCTGCGGGTCAACCTCGCGGCGCTGGTGGAAGGCAGCCCGGAATCGGGTCTGGCCAGTCCGCTGGAAAGCCCCAAAGCCGCCAATGGCCGCACCGTTCAGGGCAACGGCAAAACGCCGGGGCTGGATCAGTACACCATCAACCTGACCCAGAGCGCCCGCGACGGTCGCATCGATCCGGTGCTGGGCCGCGAGTTCGAGGTGCGGCAGATGGTCGACATTCTGACCCGTCGCCGGCAGAACAACCCGATCCTTACCGGTGAAGCCGGCGTGGGTAAAACCGCCGTCGTCGAAGGCCTGGCGTTGCGCATCGTTCAGGGCGACGTGCCGTCGGTGCTCAAGGACGTGGCGATTCACACCCTCGATCTGGGCCTGCTGCAAGCCGGCGCCGGGGTCAAAGGCGAGTTCGAAAACCGCCTGAAGTCGGTCATCGAAGAAACCAAACGCAGCCTGCACCCGATCATTCTGTTTATCGACGAAGCCCACACCCTGATCGGCTCCGGTGGTCAGGCCGGGCAGAACGATGCCGCCAACCTGCTGAAACCGGCACTGGCCCGGGGCGAGCTGCGCACCATCGCCGCGACTACCTGGGCGGAATACAAAAAGTACTTCGAGAAAGACGCCGCCCTCGCCCGCCGCTTCCAGGTGGTCAAGGTCGAGGAGCCGGACGAAGACAAAGCCATTTACATGCTCCGTGGCCTGCTCGGCAAAATGCAGGAGCACCACAAGGTCACGGTCATGGACGAAGCGCTGGTGCAGGCCGTGCGCCTCTCCAACCGCTACATCACCGGGCGTCAGTTGCCGGACAAAGCCGTCAGCGTGCTCGATACAGCCTGCGCCCGCGTAGCCCTGGCGCAGTCAGCGCAGCCCGGCCCGCTGGAAGACTGCAAGCGCCAGATCGACAACGTCCAGGCCGAGATCGCCGTGCTGCAGCAGGAAGCCGCCAAAGGCAGCGACCACTCCCGCCGTCTGGCCGCGCTGAACGAAGAATTGCAGAGCGTTCAAACCACCCGCGAAACCCTGGAGCAGCAATGGCAGCGCGAGCTGGATCTGGTCAAGAAACTGGCTGAGCTGGGCAGCGTCGAGACACCCGATGTCAGCGAGATTTCCGCCGTACGCGCCGAGCTGTCAGCCGTTCAGGGCGAGCAGCCGCTGGTCCACGCACTGGTCGACGGCGGCACCATCGGTGAGGTGATTTCCGGCTGGACCGGCATCCCGCTGGGCAAGATGCTGCGCAACGAAATCGACACCGTACAGCGCCTGCCGGCACTGCTGGGCGAGCGCGTGCTCGGGCAAGATCACGCCCTGGCGGAGATCGGCAAACGCATCAAGATCTCCCGGGCGCGCATGGAAGACCCGAACAAGCCCATCGGCGTGTTCCTGCTGCTGGGACCGAGCGGCGTCGGCAAGACCGAAACCGCTCTGGCGCTGGCCGACACGCTATACGGCGGCGAACGTAACGTCATCACCATCAACATGTCCGAGTACCAGGAAGCCCACACCGTTTCCAGCCTCAAGGGCTCGCCACCCGGCTACGTCGGTTACGGCGAAGGCGGCGTGCTGACCGAAGCGGTGCGGCGCAAGCCCTACAGCGTGGTGCTGCTGGACGAAGTGGAAAAAGCCCACCCGGACGTGCTTGAGCTGTTCTTCCAGGTGTTCGACAAGGGCGTGCTGGATGACGGCGAAGGTCGCGAGATCAACTTTCGCAACACGGTGATCATCCTCACTTCCAACACCGGCACCGATCGCATCATGGAGCGCTGCCTGAACACCACCGAGCAGCCGACCCCGGACGAGATTGTCGAGGACCTGCGCGACGAGCTGAATCAAGTGTTCAAGCCCGCCTTCCTCGGGCGCCTGACCATCGTGCCGTACTACCCGGTTCAGGACGAGATTCTGGAGCGCATCGTTGCCCTGAAGCTGGAGCGCATTCGCAAGCGCTTCGAGCGCAACCATCAGGCGGTGCTCGGCTACGACGAGGCGCTGGTCAAGGCCATCGCCGCGCGCTGCACCGAGGTCGACAGCGGCGCACGCAACATCGACAACATTCTGTCCAAGACCCTCATGCCGGAACTGTCCCAGCACGTGCTGGAACGCATGGCCCAGGACAAACCGATTCAGCGCCTGAACATCGAACTGAGCGGCGACGGCGATTTCGCCTACAGCCTCACGTGATCCGGCTTGATTTGATTGAGCATTCATAGGTAGCAGTCATGAACATGCGAAACAGGGAACGTCTTTGCGCCGGGGCCGGCTGGGCCACCCGTGTGACCCTTTTGACGGTCGTGATGGCGCTCACCGCCTGCGGCATCACCGACCGGGCCAGCAAGCGCGTCGATGACACGTGGGCCGGCGACATGCTGTTCGGCGACAAGGAAAAAGTCATCCTGACGGCCGACGGCGGCAACCAGCTGAACCCCGATGAGAGCGGCCGGCCGCTGTCGGTTGTGCTGCGGGTCTATCAGCTCACCGCGCTGGAGCGGTTTGCGTCCATCGACGCCGATTCGCTGTGGGACAACCCGCAGCAGGCCCTCGGTAACACGCTCATCGACAGCCAGGAAATCACGTTGCTGCCGGGCATGGGCCAGATCGACCAGTGGCCGCTGAACAAGGCCACCGGCTATGTCGGCATCGCTGCGTTCTTCCGCTCCGACGAGAAGAGCCACTGGAAAGTCGCCTTCGATGCCAACTCCCTGCGCAAGGATGGCATCTGGTTCTCCTCCGACGGCCTGCGTGTGCTGGTCGACAACAACCACGTGCTGGCGGTGCGTGGCAACGACGTGCTGAACAAGCCGCAGACCGAGGCGCAGTTCGCCAAAAGCAACGTCATGCCCACGGCCGAGCCCGCCGCCAATGCGGGCAATCCGCCCCTGAGCCAACAGGTGCAGGACGCGATGGTGCAGAAGGCCAAGGACACCGCCGTGGACTCTGCGCAACAGAGCGCACAGAAAGGCGTGCAGTCAAAGTTCGATTCATTAGTGGAAGGCGTTCATGAGTAAGCAGAGCCGCGTGATGTGGTCCGAGGGCATGTTTCTTCTGCCGCAGCACTTCCAGTACCAGGATGAATTCCATCAGCACCAGCTGGCCGAATCGACGCTGCGTGGTACGCCCTTCCATTGGGGCGTGCAGGCCATGCAGATCGACGAAGAAGCGCTGGCCGGCGGATCCCTGCAATTCAAGCGGCTGAAACTGGTGTTTCCCGACGGCAGCCTGTTCGACGCGCCGTCACACGATCCGCTGCCGGCGGCGCGGGATTTGCGCGAGTTGCTCAAGGGCAATGACTTCAAGGTCTACGCCGCCCTGAAGCTGCCGGAGCCGTTCGGCCTCAATTACGTCGAAGACGGCCAGGAGCAGAAAAGCGCGCGGCGTTTCCGCAAGCAGTTCGACACCCTGCCCGACCTCAACGAGGGCGATCTGGAAAACGAGATCACCAGCCTGCGCCTGAACGTGGTCATGCTGATCGACGGCGACTCGCTGGACGGCTACAGCTACTGCCCGATCGCGCGGCTGTCGCGCAACAACATTGGCGGCTTCAGCCTCGACACCCATTTCGTGCACCCGACCCTGCACCTGGGCACCCACGAAACCCTGATCGGCCTGGGCAAGCGTCTGCTCGGTGCCCTGCATTCGAAGAGCAAAGCGCTGTCGGGCCGCCGCCGCGAACGTGCCGACCAGATCGCCGAATTCGGCTCCAGCGACGTCACGCTGTTCTGGCTGCTCAACACGGTCAACCGCGCGTACCCGAATCTGGCGCACCTGCTGGCCCACCCGCGTCTGCACCCGGAGCGTCTGTACCTGTTCCTGGCGGAACTGGCCGGCGGTTTGCTGACTTTCTCGCTGGAGGTCGAGCTCAACGACATCCCCGAGTACAACCACCACGACCCGGCGGCGTCGCTGGTCACGCTGGACCAGATGATCCGCACGCTGCTGGACAACGTCATCCCGAACCAGTGCATCGTCATCAACCTGACCCAGACCAAGCCGTCGTACTGGCAGGGTCAACTGCACGATCCGCGACTGGTCGATGCCGATTTCTATATTTCCGTGCACGCCGACATGCCCGGCTCCAGCCTGCTGGAACTGGTGCCGCGGGCGGTCAAGGTCGGTTCCCCGGAAGACATCGAAGTGGTGGTCAACAGCGCGATGCCCGGCGCCACGCTCAACCATTCGACGCGATTGCCCAACGCCATTCCGGTGCGTCTGGACAATCACTACTTCTCGATCGAACCCCATGGCCGGGTCTACGAACGCATGATGAGCGCCCAGGCGATCTCGTTCTACGCACCCAGCGCTTTCACCAACCTCAAGCTTGAACTGATGGCAGTACTCAAATGAGCGAAGCCGTAATGCAAGGCGCCATGGCCGCCGACCAGCCAAAACCGACCCTCAAAGACCTGGTGCAGGATTTCATCAGCATGGCGCTGATCCTGCGTCGTGGCCGTCAAGTGACCTCGGTCAGCGCGTTCGAGGAAAGCGTCGACACCTTCTTCGCCAACCTGGAGCGAGAAGCCCGCGCCTCAAATTACAGCGTCGAGCAGGTCAAGGACACGCAATACGCTTTGTGCGCGTTTCTCGACGAAAGCGTGCTGCGGGCCAAAATGCCTGTGGCCCCGGTCGTGGCAAAAGCCGAGGAGTCGCCCGCTTCAGCCACCGCCGCACTGGCGGCGCCGGCGGAGAAAGTCAACGAGCTGCGCCGGCATATCGAAGTGTCGCCGCTGCAGTTCCGTCACTTCGGCGTGCACCTGGCGGGCGAAGGTTTCTTCGACAAGATCGAAACCCTGCGCGCCGACGTCAAACGCAACCTCGACGTGCTCGAGGTGTATCACCTGTGCCTGGCCCTGGGCTTCGAAGGCAAATTCAGCGTCGGTGAAGGCAAGGATCAATTGCGCTATCTGGCCAACACACTCGGTCAGGACATCGCCCGCTATCGCAAGACCCCCAAAGCGCTGTCGCCGGACTGGGCGCTGCCCGATCAGGTTTCGCAGATGCTGCGTCACGAGGTGCCGGTGTGGGTTTACCTGGCGCTGATCGCGCTGGTCTGTCTGGCGGTTTACCTGACGCTGGACTGGCTGCTGGGCAAGGACGTTGCCTTATTGTCCGAACACATCAGCCAATTGTTCAGTGCCTGAGCACTGCTCGGGTAAGCGAGTCAGGAAGACATGAAAACACTACTTCGCGCTCTAAAAAGTTTCTGGTTCCTCGTCATCACGCTGTGGCTGATAAGCCTCGTCGCCTGCGTGGTCATGGCGGCACGCAGCCAATGGTCGCGGGAATACCTGCTGCAAACCCTGCTCATCGTGAGCGGGTTTTACATCTTCGTCGGCTTTATCCGTCAGATACGACGCATTCAGAAAGAGCGCAATCTCGAAAAACTGGTGCATCACGAAGTTGACCGCTCACTGCCGGCCGACGGCGACTTCCGCGACCAGCAAGTGCTGCGCGACCGCCTCAAGCACGCGATCACCATGCTCCGCGCCGATCGCTCGGCAGGTGGGGGCGGTTCATCGGCTCTGTACGAGTTGCCGTGGTACCTGGTCATCGGGCAGTCGGCGGCCGGCAAGACTTCGCTGCTCACCCGCTCGGGGCTCTCGGCCACCACCGCCAGTGGCCAGAGCAGCGGCGAAAGCGGCACCCGCCACTGCGACTGGTATTTCAGCCCTGAGGCGGTATTGATCGACACCGCCGGCCGTTACCTGGCCGAGGACTCGGCCGCCAGCGAATTCACTGCTTTCCTGCAACTGCTGAAAAAGCAGCGCAAGAAAACCGCGATCAATGGTCTGGTGCTGGTGGTCAGCCTGCCGGAGCTGCTGGCAGCCACCGCCCATGAACGTGCGGAAATGGCGATCCAGCTGGTCGCACGCATCGAGGAGTACAGCCGCAGCCTCGACGCCCATCCGCCGATCTACCTGATGCTGAGCAAGACCGACCAGTTGCCGGGCTTCAATCAGGCCTTCGACGGTCTGGACCTGAACGAGCGCCAGCAGCCGTTGGGCATGACCTTTGCGCTGTCGGAAATTCGCACCCAGGGTTTGAAGACAGTCCTCGACAGCAAACTGAAGAACCTGCACAACGGCGTTCAGCGTCACGTCGACGCGCAGATGATCAGGCTCGGTTCCGACGCCAACAGCGCGCTGCTCAACTTCCCGAACTACTTTGCCGATCTGTCAGGCGTGCTGGTGCCCTTCCTCGAGCACTTCACCCAGCCCGCCAGCCACGGCAGCCCGCTGTTGCTGCGCGGCCTGTATTTCACCAGCGCGCTGCAGACCGCCGAGCAACTGAGCCAGGTGTTCGACGACGATCTGGCCGAAGACTTTGCCCTGCAGCCGGCCAGCGACAGCGCGAATGCCGCGCAGGCCAATGGCCGGAAGACTGGCGACCGCAGCTACTTCATCACTGACACGTTCCGCCGGGTGATTTTTCCCGATCGGGACTTGATCTCGTATCAGTCCCGCGACGGCCGCGACAGGTCGATGACCCCGGTGGTCATTGCCGCCGCGCTGCTTGCAGGTCTGGGTTTCATTGGCTGGCAGGCGCTGTCGTTCCAGCACAACCGCGAGTGGATCGCCGCCCTGCAGGACAAGCTGACCGAGCTGCAGGACGCGCCTGACCGCGCCCAGCGCATGGCCGCCGGCGAAGGCCTGGAACTGCTGCGCCATGAACTGGCGCAAATCGAGAAGCACCGCGCCAAAGGCGTGCCGCTGCAACTGAGTGCCGGCCTGTATCGCGGTGACGAAATCTTTGCTGCCGCGCAAACGGCCTATCTGCAGCAACTGCGCAGCCAGGCCCTTGAGCCAGTCGCCCTGAAGCTGCAAATGCAGATGCGCGCGTTCAACGAGTTCACCAAATCCGTGGACCCGCAGAACGAACTCGGTGCCACTGCTGGTAAATCAAGCGGCAAGGCTGGCGGTAAAAACGACAAGGGTCAGAAGCTGGCCGATCGCAGCGTGCGCAGTTTTGCCGCCAACACCGGCAAGCCAAGCCTGAGCAGCATTCCGCGCAGCGTCGGCGATGTCGGCAGCCGCCTCAAAGGCGCCGTGCGCAGCAACGTGACCAAAACCCGCGAAGCGGCCCTGGCCGACCTGCGCAACCCGGCCACGGCCAGTGACGCGGCGGAACTGTCGGCCACCACCGGCGGGCTGTCGTTGTCCGAAGAAATGCTTGGCCGCCTGGATGAGCAGCAAGTCGCGTCGATCATCGAGTCCTACAACTCGCTCAAGCTGTACCTGATGCTGACGCAACCCAACGCCCATTCGGACCCGGAATTCGTCAGCGCTGCCTTGCCCGTCGCCTGGAGCAACACGGCGTCGGCGGACAGCCCGGTCAGCGACGAGGTGATCGCCGACAACGTGCCGATGTACGTGCAGTTGCTCAAAACCGGTCAGGCCCCTGCCCTGCCCCGCAACGATCAACTGGTCGAAGAAACCCGCAAGAGCCTCAAGTCGTTCATGATTTCCAGCTCGCTGGTGGACCGTGAATACCTGCGCCTGCAACTGGAAGCCAGTCGGCAATTCCCGGCCGTGGGCCTCAACGAGCTGGTGCCACTGCCCGGTCGCCAGTTGCTCTACGGCAGCGAAGCGGTGCCGGCCATTTTCACCCGCCAGGGTTGGGATGGTTTCGTCAAACCCGAGCTGATCAAGCTGATGTCGAGCAACCTGCGCAACGAGTCCGATTGGGTCCTCGACGGCGACGGCGGCGACAGCATCATCCAGAAAGCCAACTTCATGCGCGAGTTCATGGCGCGCTACAAGCGTGACTACGCCCAGTCCTGGTACACCTTGCTGAGCAGCGTCGGCGTGCGCCACTTCACCGACATGGCCAACGCCACGCAACAGTTGTCGCTGCTGAGCGACGTGCAGAATTCGCCGGTGAAAATCCTGCTGTCCGGGGTCAACGACAACACCCAGTGGGACGTGCCTGCGCCCCAGGTCAATCAACAGCCCGGCACGCCGAAGGCTGATGATTTCTGGAGCAAGGTCACCGGACTGGTCAGCGGCCCGCAAGTGCCGACCGCAGCCATGCTTTCCCCACTGCCAGCAGTGGATGACGGCAGCCTGGCCCAGCGCTTCGAACCGGTGTCGCGGGTCTTCGCGACGCAGAACGCTGAAGGTGCCGACAGCACGATCATGGATCGCTACCTGGCGGCGCTGCGCAAACTGAAGGTGCGGATGAACAACATCCAGCGCTCCCAGGATGTCGGCAAGAGCAGCAAACAGCTGATCAGCGAAACCCTCGAAGGTCAGCCGAGCGAAGTCACCAACGTGCGCAACTACGTCGAGACCACGGTCGATACCAGCCAGGGCGGCTTGTCCGAATCGTTGCAGGGTCTGTTCAGCCTGCCGATCCAGTTCGCCTGGGAAACCCTGCGTGACCCGGCCGGCCAGCAGATCGCCAAGGCCTGGGCGCAGCAGATTGCCAAGCCGTGGGAGCAAGTCATGGCGCACCGTTACCCGATCGCCGCCGGCAGTCGCAACGAAGCGTCGGTCAAAGACCTGCAGCGTTTCGTCGATCCCGAGTCCGGCCTGCTGCCGAACTTCAAGCGCAACGAGATCGGCAACCTGTCCGGCGGTGAAGGCCTGGGCATGAGCAGCGGCGCCAAGACCGCGCCGCTGGTCAACCCGAACATGGTCACCAGCATCGACAAAGCCAGCTCCCTGGGCCAGGTCATCGCCAGCCTGTCGGACAAGGAAAACGGCTTCGAGATCATGCTGGAACCGTCGGCGTTCTTCACCGACATCATCTTCACCCTCGACGGTCAGGTTCAGCATTACCGCAACGGCAAGACCAGTTGGAGCCGCTTCTCCTGGCCGGGCACCACCACCGCGCCTGGCGCACGACTGGACGTCGTGACGCTGACGGGCGAGCGCATCACCGTGTTCGACTACCCCGGTCGCTGGGGCCTGTTGCGCATGAACGACAGCGCGCGGGTCGACGACCTCGACGGCATCCAGCAGCGCTTCAGCTGGAACACCGCCAACGGTCAGGTCAGCCTCGCGGTGCGCAACTATGGCGGGGTCAAGCTGACGGACCTTGCTAACGTCAAATCCCTGAGCGCGCTGAACACGCCGTCCAAGGACGTGGCGCAAGGATCGGCGAAGTGATGAGCGGCGCGCTGTTCTTTGCACGCTGCGGCGTGAGCGGCCGGGAGCGCCGTCAATGATCGGCTGCTTCGGCAAGCTGCCGTCGAGCGCGGACTTCGTCAGCCTGCACGGCGCGGCGGATGACGTCTGCGAATTCGACGGCTGGCTGCAGGGGTCGCTGGCGGCGATTCATTCGAAGGAAGACTGGCAGGCGCGATTCGATCGCCTGCCGCTGTGCTTCTTCTCGTACCGCGCGCGCTCGGGCAACTGGTTGTTGGGCGGGCTGGTCAGTTCGATGGATTCCAGCCAGCGCCGTTACCCGCTGTTCATCTTCCAGTCCGTGAAGGCGGGGGATGGCGGGCCGCTGGTCAACCCCTTCACCCTGAGCGAATTGTTCTGCGCGCAGATCAAGCCGCTGCTGCACCTCGGTGCCCAGGGCGAGCGATCGGCAGTGCTGTTCGAGCGGATCAAGGCCCTGCGCCCGTTGCAGGGGCAGGACTTCGCCCTGTTCCGCCAGGTGCACGAGAAATTCCTGCGCAACTTCAACCTGCGGGACATCGCCACGGCGCTGGGTCATTCCTGGCCGGAGTTCGTCACCAATGCCGTGCTGACCCGCTTGCATGCGCTGCGCCGCCCGCTGAATCAGGCACAGGCGCCGGGTATCAGCCTGCCGCTGCCGGCAGAACGCGGCTTGAAGAACCCGACGGCGGACCTGTGGGTCGACTGGCTGACGCGGATGAAAACCGGCCGTGTGTCGCCCCAGGTCAGCGTGCTGGCCGATGACTTCATGCGGCCCAAGTTGCTGTGCTTCCCGTCGCGCAGCAACACCGGCCTGTACACGGCCCTGACCGACCCGGCCGAGCGGCCGGAGCATTACGACGTGCTGGCGGATTTCGCGGCATTCGACGAACACCACCGCCCGCCTCAGTTTCCCGACACCGAACGCCCCCTTTATGACGTCATCGACCGTTTTGTCGACGCGCTGGATGTGAAGTCTGTATGAACAAGCTCAAGTATTACCTGCTGCGTTACCAACCCTACATTTTGGGGGTGTGCTTCTTCCTGACGATCTTCATCGTCTGGGGGCTGGGCCGCGCGCTGGACTTCAGTTCCCTGGGCAGCCTGCTGACCGGCATCGGCGTGTTTTTGCTGCTGTCGATTGGCTACGTGCTGTATCTCTACCGGAGCACTTCGCGGCAGCACAACCTCGAGGGGCT
Source organism: Pseudomonas sp. HP_12 (assembly GCF_055283955.1). Taxonomy (NCBI): domain Bacteria; kingdom Pseudomonadati; phylum Pseudomonadota; class Gammaproteobacteria; order Pseudomonadales; family Pseudomonadaceae; genus Pseudomonas; species Pseudomonas sp. HP_12. The sequence continues at coordinate 255,459 of NZ_JBTOQG010000059.1, read as the reverse complement.
GCTGCGCGACGACGCCGATCAGGCGGTGTTGAACGCCAGCCCCGCGGACCGCGAAGAGGTCAGCCTGCTGCGCGAACGCCTGCTGCAAAGCATCGATCGCCTGCGCAGCAACACCCCGCGCGGCACCCGTGCCAAGGACGCGTTGTACGCCCTGCCGTGGTATCTGGTGGTTGGTCAACCAGCCGCCGGCAAGAGCACCATGCTCTATCAATCCGGCCTGAATTTCCCCTACGCCGAGCGCGAAGGCGTGCGCGTCGCCGGCTTGGGCGGCACGCGCAATTGCGACTGGTTCTTCAGCTCCGAAGCGGTGCTGCTGGACACCGCCGGCCGCTACATGACCGATCAGGAGGAAGCCGGTAAATGGCGCGGCTTCCTTCAACTGCTGCGCCAGCACCGTCAGCGTCGCCCGCTCAACGGGCTGATCGTGACGGTGAGCATCCACGACATCCTGCAGGCCTCGCTGGAAGACCAGGAACGTCTGGCCAAGCGCCTGCGTGAGCGCATCCAGGAAACCTACTCGCTGCTGGAAGTGCGCCTGCCGATTTATCTGGTCTTCACCAAGTGTGACCTGGTCCCCGGTTTCGCGCCGTTTTATCGCCAGCTCGACGAGGTGGGCCGTGGCGAAGTGATGGGCAAGACCTTCCCCCACAGGGACTATGAAAAAGCCGACTGGGCCCAGCGTTTCGGCGTGGCCATGGACGAGCTGGTCAACTACTGGAAGGAAGTGGCCAGCCAGCAATTGGTGTTGCAGGACATCCAGATCACCCGTCGCGACTCGGCGGTCTACCGCTTCCCGCTGGAACTCGCGGCGCTGAAGCCCCGCCTTCAACTGTTCGTCGACGCCCTGCTGCGCGCCAATCCGTATCAGAACGCCGAGCTGTTGCGCGGCTTCTACTTCACCAGCGCACTGGATGCCGACGCGCCGGAACTGGGGGGCCACACCCGTCAGGTCAGCGAGCGATTCTCTCTGGAAGCCGAACATGCAACCGCTCACGGCCAGGCCCAGCCTCAGCCGCTGTTCATCAACAGCCTGTTCCGCAAAGTGATCATCCCCGACCAGCATCTGGTGGCGCTGTACACCAGCAACGCTCGCGAACGCCGTCGCAAGGCCGCGTGGGTCGGCGGCGCCAGCCTTATCGCCCTGCTGCTGTGCGGCGCGTGGGGCTGGTCGTACTGGAACAACAAGACCGAGATCCAGACGCTGTCTTCCGAGCTGACCGCTGCGGCAGCCCAGGATAACGCGACGCCGGGGCAGTACACCGACTGGCAAACCCTTGACCGCTTGCGTGTCCGGACCGCCGATTACTACGTTCGCCACCATGATCAGGGCGTGCCGCTGCGCCTGCGTCTGGGCCTTTATCAGGGCTACGACGTCGAGCCGCTGGTGCGAGCGCGTTACTTCAACCGGCTGGAAACGGTCATGCTCAAGCCGACTGCGGACAACCTCACCCGCTCGCTGTACCTGCTGACCACGATCAAGGTCTACCAGCGCAACGCCAAGGACCTGATGCCGGTCACCGGCGTCGACAGCGTCGAGCCGCGCGCCCTGCCGAATGACAACCGCGCGCAGTCGATCGCCGACTTTGGCAAGGCCACCCTGGAGACCTACGTTCAGCTCTCGCGGTCACAACGGGAAAAAGCCGATCCGGCGTTCCTCAAGGCGAAGATTCCTGACTATTGGTACCCGGCCATCGCCAAGCAGACCGGCAAAACCATCGGCGCGACGGGCGCTGCGACGAACTCGGGCACGGACTACGAGCTTGCCAGTCGCCAGGTTAATTTCTACAGCGACCAGATCCACGAGCCGGACGTGCCGAGGATTCTCGACAACGCGTTCCTGACCTCCAGTTCGCGCAATTACATCAACAGCCTGCTCTCGCAGTCACTGCGCTCCATCGAGACCATCACCCTGGAATCGGACACCCTGTTCGCCTTCGGCCGTGCCGATTTCCAGAGCCTGAAAACCGAGGGCCAGAGCCAGTTGAGCGCCATCGCCGGCAAGCTGCTGAGCACGCCGAACATCGGCAAAATCATCATCGCCGGTCACGCCGACCAGCTCGGCGACCGTCAGGGCAACCTGCAGGTGTCCAGGCAGCGGGCGCAAACCATCAAGACCTATCTGGTCGGCAAGGGCGTGCCCGCCGAGCTGGTGGAGGCCGTGGGCGAAGGCAGCGAGAAGCCGCTGGTCAAGTGCGACATGCAGCAGCCGCGCGCGCAGTTGATCCAGTGCCTTGAGCCGAACCGGCGCGTAGAAATCGAGGTGCGTGCGCTCAACTGATTGGGCGCAGGCATCTGAAGAACCCGACGCCAGGGCCCTGTTGCATGAAGGCCCGGGCAGCGGCAACCGATTCCTCTGACGCTTCAGAGGGGTCAAATCAAGGGGCGTGACCTGGCCGCTGGACGGCTAGCCCCAACCTGTAAGTAAGGAGAATCAAGAAATGGCATTTGACGCATATATTCAGATCGACGGCATTCCAGGCGAAGTTCTGGATGACAAGCACAAGGACTGGATTGAAGTACTCGGCTACGAGTACGGCGCCACTCAAGCGACGTCGGCGACTGCCAGCTCTTCGGGCGGTGCGTCCTCCGAGCGTGTTGCACTGAGCGATTTCAGCATCCGCAAAGCAGTCGACAAAGCGTCTGCAAAGTTGTTCGAAGCGTGCTGCAAAGGCACTCACATCGCCAAGATCCAGCTGAACGTCAACCGTGCGGGCGGCGACAAGCTGACCTACCTGACCATCAACCTGGAAGAGGTTGTGGTGTCGTCGGTCAAGGCCGTTGCCGGTGGCAGTCAGGATGGCGAAGACAAGGCCGTCAGCGACCTGCCGATCGAAGAAATCAGCTTCAACTTCGCTCGCATCAAGACCACGTACACCCAGCAGAGCCGTGCCGATGGCCAGGGTGGCGGTAACGTCACTGGCGGTTGGGACCGTACTGCGAACAAGGTTTTCGCTTGATCGAGTAGTCACAGCGGTCCGTTGCCTGGCGCAGCGGGCCGTATTCAACACCGCGTCGGCTGGATCGGCGCGGTGTTCTTTTTTCTTATCCCGAGTTGACCATGTCTGAATTTCTCAACGACCTTTCACTGACCGAACTGACAGCGCCGATCGATGGAGGAAGCGGCGAAGACCTGAGCTTTTCCACGCTGTTCGACAACGTCAAGGAAGCTCGTCGAGCGGACCCTGATTACCTGACTCAGGGTGACTGGCAGACCGATCTGAAATCCTCGGATTGGGACTTGACGATCACCCTGGCTGCACAAGGCCTTGCTCAGCAGAGCAAGGATCTGATGCTGGTCGCCTGGCTCAGTGAAGCCCTGGCGCACAAATACCACTTCCTCGGCATCACCTTCGGCCTGACCCTGGCCGAGCGGATTCTTGAGCGCTTCTGGGATGACCTGTACCCGGCGCTGGACGAAGGCCTGGAAGAGCGCGCGGCACGCCTGGCCTGGCTGAAAACCACCCTGGCCGATGTGGTCGGCGGACTGCCGATCACCCAGGGCGATCAGTTCGGCCTGCTGCGTTATGACGAATCCCGGCACATCGAAAACCTGGCCCTGCAGAACCCGCAGGCGATGCGCGTCGCACTGGACGAAGGCAAGATCAACGCGGAAATCTTCCAGCGTTCGGTGGTGCTGACCGACACCGAGCACTTCCTGCGCAAGGCATCGGAAATCACCGACAGCCTGCAGGCCTGCCGGCAGTTGCAAGCCACGGCGGATCGCCTGTTCGGTGTTGAGGCGCCAAGCTTTGCCGGTTTGAGCGAGATCCTCTCCCGCGCCGCGCAACTGGCTGAAAAACTGCTCAAGGACCGTGGCGTGGAAGTCAATCCCGCGCCTGCCCAGCCGACCGCCGAACCTGTCGCCGAACCGGCCGATCAACCTGCTGCGGGGCCTGCCATGACCATCACCGTGAAAGACACCGCGTCGGCGCCACTGCGCACCACGCCGCTGACCCGCGACGAAGCCTTCACCATGCTCGCCGGCGTCGCCCAGTTCTTCAAACAAACCGAGCCGCAGAGCCCGGTGCCGTACCTGATCGAACGCGCAATCAAATGGGGCAACATGCCGCTGGAAGGCTGGCTCAACGACGTGATCAAGGACAGCAACGTGGTCGACAGCATTCGTGATGTGCTGGGGACGAAAGAGCCGAAGGGCTGACACGAAACCCTGACGGGCAACCGAACGCTCATCAAAAAAGACGCCGCCGCCGTTACAGGTGGATGAAGATCTGTGGGATCGACCAGCGCTGTCAGCCCATCAGTTCGGAAATCTCGATCAGGTTGAGATCGGGGTCACGCACATAAACCGAACGAATCGGGCCTGTGGCACCGGTGCGCTGGACCGGCCCTTCCACGATAGGCCACGCCTGCGCCTGCAAGTGCGCGATCACCGCGTCGAGGGTCTGACTGGCGATGAAGCACAGGTCCAGCGCGCCGGGCACTGGCAGGTGAGCCTTGGGTTCGAATTCGTGACCGCGCTCGTGAACGTTGATCTTCTGGTTGCCAAAGCGAAACGCCAGGCGGCCGCTGCCGAAGGTTTCCAGCTGCATGCCCATGACGCGGACGTAAAAATCCTTGCAGGCCTCAACGTCCACAGTTGTCAGTACCAGATGGTCGAGGTGATCAATCATTGTGCGCGCTCCGTGGGCTAAAGAGGTCGACCGTCAGGCAGTCCTGACGGACCTCAGTGTTCGTTCTTGTCCAGCGTTCTCAGCTTCTGCGGCAATGCCCACATTAACAGGCTCGCCGCGACCAGGCTGCTCACGCCGATGACGTAAAGCGCGGGCGTCGTGGTGCCGGTGAGGTCTTTGATCCCGCCGACCATCACCGGGCTGACGATGCCGCCAAACTGCCCCAGGGTGTTGATCAGCGCGATACCGCCCGCAGCGCCGGCACCTGCGCCCGCCAACAGCTTGGGCGGGAGGGTCCAGAATGCCGGAATGGCGGCGACAATCCCGCCACCGAGCATGGCCAGGGAGACGATCAGCAGGCTGGTGTGCTGGGCAAAAAATCCGGCGCTGAAAAAGCCGATGGCCCCGAGCACCATCAGCCCGCAGACGAATTTGCGGCGTTCGCCGCTGGCATCCGAGAGACGTCCGACAACGATCATGCTGACGGCGCCGAAGATATACGGAATGGCCGTGAGCAGCCCGATGATCACAGGGCTTTCGACGCCGGCGCTGCGAATCAGCTGCGGTGCCCAGAAGTTAAGGCCGTAGGACGCCACCTGAATCAGGAAATAAATCAGCCCGAGCATCAGGAAGCCTGGCATCTTCAGCGCGGTCAGCAGCGAGCCGCCCTGCTTGTTCGGCTCATGCTGGGCGATGCGGCTCGACAGATACGTTTTTTCGGCATCGGTCAGCCAGTGGGCATCCGCGACACGGTCCTTGAGCAGCTTCAGCACAGCGAAACCGAGGGCAATGCAAGGCAGCCCACCGAGGAGGAACAGCCAGTGCCAGCCACGCAGCTGCATCACGCCGTCCATATGACCGAGCACCAGCCCCGAGACCGGTGCGCCCAGCAGCCCGGCGAAGGCCGAGGCCAGGAACAGAATCGACGTGATGCGGCCCCGGTAGGTCTGCGGGAACCAGAGCGTCAGGTAAAACAGCACGCCCGGTGCGAAACCCGCTTCCATGGCGCCGATGATGAAACGCAGCACATAGAACTGCCATTCGGCGGTGACGAAGACCATCAGCGCCGTGGCAACGCCCCACGACATCATGATGCGGGCAATCCAGCGCCGCGCCCCCACCTTGTACAGCATGATGTTGCTCGGCACTTCGAACAGCACGTAGCCGATGACGAACAGGCTCGCCCCCAGCCCGTACGCGGTGTCGCTCAGGCTCAGATCCGTCTGCAGCTGGAACTTGGCGAAGCTGATGTTGATGCGATCAAAAAACGCGAACAGGTAGCAGACCATGATCAACGGCATCAACCGCCAGGCGACCTTGCGGATCAGTGCCTTTTCGGCGCTTACAACCTCGGCGAGGCTGCTGTTCGGGGTCAGAACAGAGACGGTCATTGCAATACTCCAGATGGACTCCCTGAGAGAGCCCTATTGTTTTTGTTGTCTGGACGCGCACGCGGCGGAGTGCGCGCGTTTGTGGGGGAAAACCGGGGCGCACGGCGCGTTAGGCGGGCAGGTTTTCCGGGGCCGGGTGAAGATCACGGTTGCGCCCTGCCTTGGCCACCTGCCCCGGCATTTCATGGCCCAGCAGCTCCGGTAAACCGCGCGACAGGACGAGCAGATGCGCCAGGTCAATGCCTGTCTCGATGCCCATCTCATCGCACATATTCACCAGGTCCTCGGTGCAGATATTCCCCGATGCACCCGGCGCAAACGGGCAGCCACCGAGACCGCCCAGCGAGGCATCAAAGCGCCGCGCCCCCGCTTCGTAAGCGGCGAGGACATTGCTCAGCCCCAGGCCGCGGGTGTTGTGAAAATGCAGCGTCAGCGCCGATGCCGGGACACGGGTCAGCAGGCGCTGCACCAGCGCAAACACCTGACGGGGGTTCGCCATGCCGGTGGTGTCGGCCAAGGAAATGCCGTGCATGCCCAACGCCAGATAGTCATCGACGATCCGCAGCACACGGTCTTCATCGATGCGGCCCTCGAACGGGCAACCGAATGTGGTGGCGATGGAGCCGTTCAGGCTCAGGCCAGTGCCCGAGGCCAGTGCGACCACATCGGCAAAGGCCGCCAGGGACTGCTCGCAGCCCATGCGCATGTTCGCGCGGTTGTGGGTCTGGCTGGCGGACATCACCAGATTCAGCTCATCGGCACCCGCCTCGATGGCCCGCTGGGCACCGCGCAGGTTGGGAATCAGGGCGACGTAGGTCACGCCGGGCTGGCGCCGGATGCCACGAAACACCTCATCCCCGTCACGCAAGGCCGGAATGGCTTTGGGGGAAACAAAAGAACCGGCTTCGATGCGGCTGAAACCGGCGAGAGAAAGTTGGTCGATCAAGGCGATCTTGTCAGCGGTGTCCACCCAGGTCGGCTCGATCTGCAAGCCGTCGCGCGGCGACACTTCCTGCACGATCAGGCGCTGGGAAAAGTCGGTGATCATTGCACCACCCCACTGTGCTTGAGCTGCGCAATGTCATCGGCGCTCATGCCCAGCTCGCCGAGCACACTGTCAGTGTGCTGCCCCAGCGCAGGGCCTTGCCAGTTCACGGCGCCTGGGGTCTCGGAAAGTTTCGGCACGATGCCCGGCATCTTCACCGTGGCCCCGCCCGGCAGATCGGCGTCGAGAATCATCCCGCGCGCCTGGTAATGCGGGTCGGCGACGATGTCCGCAACGTTATAGATCCGCCCCGCCGGCACTTCGGCCTGCTCCAGCGCCTTGAGCACCGCGTCAATGGGCAAGGCCGACGACCACGCGCTGATCGCCCCGTCGAGCATGTCGCTCTGGGCGGCGCGGCCATCGTTGTGGGCGAACTCAGGGGCCTCGGCCAGATCGGCGCGGCCAATGGTCTGCATCAGGCGCTTGAAGATCGGGTCGCTGTTGCCGGCGATGACCACGTAGGCACCATCGGCGGTCGGGTAAGTGTTGGACGGCGCAATGCCCGGCAGTGCGCCGCCACTGCGCTCACGGACGTGGCCAAGCATGTCGTATTCCGGCACCAGGCTCTCCATGACGTTGAACACGCTTTCGGCCAGGGACACATCGACCACCTGACCATCGCCCTGGCCGGTCTTGACCCGCAACAGCGACATCAGCGCGCCCATCACCGCGTGCATTGACGCCAGCGAATCCCCCAGGCTGACCCCGACCCGCGCCGGGGGCGAGCCCGGCGTGCCGGTGGTGTAGCGGATGCCACCCATGGCTTCGCCAATGGCGCCAAACCCGGGACGGTCGCGGTAAGGACCGGACTGACCGTAGCCGGAAATGCGCACGAGGGTGAGTTTGGGGTTCAGCGCGTGAAGCACCTCCCAGCCAAGACCCAGCTTTTCGAGGGCTCCGGGCCGCAGGTTCTCGATCAACACGTCCGCGCTTTCAGCCAGCCGCTTGACGATGTCGATGCCTTCGGGGGATTTGAGGTTCAGGGAAAGGGACTTTTTGTTGCGCGACTGCAGGTACCACCACAGCGAAGTGCCTTCGTGCAGCTTTCGCCATTTACGAAGCGGATCGCCCTGCCCCATGGATTCGATTTTGATCACTTCGGCACCGAACTCGCCCAGCAGGCGGGCGGCAAAGGGTGCAGCGATCAGTGTGCCGATTTCAATGACGCGCACGCCTTGAAGGGGGCCTGTCATAGCGGTGACCTCGAGTCTTTCTTGGAATTTGTCGCCAAGACTAGAGGAACGGGGTTCGGCAAATCCAACCGTCAGTTGGCAACGACCGTTCGCAAAACGCGAACGCTCAGCCTCCGTGGCTCTGCAGATGCTCGAACAGCAACAGGCTGACCGGCGACAGTGCCGCGGTGTCGCGCACCACCAGAATCAGCGTGCGCCGGGCCCACCTATCGCTCAAGCCTACGGCCCTGAGGCCCAGCGACGGACCGAGCAGGTCGAACGCCTTGCGCGGCAGTACGCCGATGCCCATGTCGGCCTGGACCATCCGGCACATGGCGTCGAAACCCGGCACGTGGATGCGCACCCGCAGCGGCCTGCCGTGGGCGCGAGCGGCGTTCTGGGTACGCATGTTGATGGAGCTGGCGGCGTGCAGCCCGATGTAGTCACTGCCGAGGGTGTCCTCGAACGCCACCTGTTGCAGCCCGGCGAGCGGGTGATCGTCACGCATCACGACGACCAGTTCGTCGCGCCGATACGGTGCGCTGTGAAGCCCCTGAACATCGGTGTCTGCAGAGCAGATGCCGATGTCCGCGACACCGTCGACCAAGCCCTGCACGACGCCGTTGCTGGGCCGCTCTTCGAGATCGACTTTGACCAACTCATGAGTGGCCACGAAGGCGTGCAGGTCTTCCGGCAAGAACTGAATGATGGCTGAGAGGTTGGCCAGCATGCGCACATAACCGCGCATGCCCTGCAGGTGCTCGTCGAGTTCAAGTCCCATTTTTTCCAGATCGGAGAGCATCTGCCGGGCATGGTGCAGCATGGTCTCGCCTGCTGCCGTCAAAAGCATGCCCTTGGCATTGCGCAGGAACAGGCCAATGCCGAGCACTTCTTCCAGCTCCATCAGCCGCTTGCTGGCGGCCGACACGGCAATCGCCTCGCGCGCCGCCGCCCGGGTCAGGGTGCCTTCTTCGTACACCGCCACGAAGAGCTTGAGGGTAATCAGGTCGAGTCGGCGGATGAGGTTTTTATGGAGCATGGGACGTACTCGATCGGGGCGCGGCCGAAAGCATAAACGCGCTGCTGCTTGGTGGGACCGGCTTTGGCCGGGAAGCGGTCACCGCGAACACCATCAATTTCGCGGCGTGACGTCCGACGCCTTCCCGGCTGAAGCCGGTCCCACTATCGATACGCGCTGTGCTAGTGGGACCGGCTTTAGCCGGGAATATGCCAGCGTGTGCGCCATCCATTTACGTCGAGACAAATGACGCCTTCCCGACACGAGGCTGACATAACAGGGTTGCCGTCCGAGTCTGCGACGGCAACCGCATCCATCCAAAAGGATGGGTAAGACACTGTATTTCTGCCAAAAGGAGGATAATCCGCCATCAAGCTGAACCGATTCAGGTCGATAACAGGGGGATTCCTCTTTCTACGGACAGCCCCCAGATGAACCTCAGACGCCTCAACATTGCTCCCCGCTCGCTGATCTGCTTCGGCTTTTTCGCCGTATTGATCGCCGCCGTCGGACTGTTCTCACTGATGCAATCGTCCAGGCTGAAAGACGCCCGCGACGCCCTGCAGGACAACGTGCTGCCCACCCTCCTCGCCATCGCCGACATCAAAAATGACCTGCTGACCATCCGCCTCGGCAACACCAGCCTGCGCGCCGCACAAAGCCCCGCCAGCACCGACGCCGCCATGAAGCGCGTCAGTCAGGGCCGTGCCGAACTGGAGAAAGACGTGCAGGGCCTGAGGTCATTGCTGATCACCGAGCGTGGCCTGAACGCCTACCGCGAGATGGAGCGCGACATGCAGGCCTACCTCGCCGTGCACACGCGCTTTCTCGACGCCGCGGCGCAGAAACGGGATGACATTATCGTTTCGCTGACCGAACCGTCCGGGGAACAGACCCGCGCGGCCGACGCCCTCGCCAAGGACATCGCGACCATCGCCGACCTGGGCAACCAGAAAATGCAGGACTCGGATGTCGCGGCAGATGAAAGTTACGCTCAGTCCCGCGATGTCATCATTGGCGCCATCGTGATCGCCCTCGCTGCCACCCTCGCCCTGGCTGCGCTGTTTACCCGCAGCCTGGTCGCGCCCATCGCCAAGGCCCTGGCCGTCGCGGAGAACATCGCTGCCAACGACCTGAGCAAGCCGATTCAAGTGGACGGTTCCGATGAGCCGGGCCGCCTGCTGCTAGCGCTGTCGGTGATGCAGCAGAACCTGCGCCACACGCTCTCGGAGCTCGGCCACTCGTCCAATCAGCTGGCCTCGACTTCCGAAGAGATGACCGCCGTGACCGAAGAATCCCTGCGCGGGGTTCAGCGTCAGAATGACGAAATCAATCAGGCCGCCACCGCCATCAATCAGATGAGCGCAGCGGTGGAAGAAGTCGCCCACAACGCCTCCCTGGCTTCGACGGCGGCACGGGATTCCAGCGACTCGGCGGAACAGGGCCGCCTGCGGGTCAACGAAACCATTTCGGCGATCAACGAGCTGCATGACTCGGTCGGCAGCACAGCGGATGAGATCAATGGCCTGGCCGGCCAGGTGCAGAACATCAGCGGCGTACTGGACGTGATCCGCGGCATCGCCGATCAGACCAATCTGCTCGCCCTCAACGCGGCCATCGAAGCGGCCCGCGCAGGCGAAGCCGGACGTGGTTTCGCGGTGGTGGCCGATGAAGTGCGGGCCCTGGCCCACCGCACCCAGCAGTCCACCGCCGAGATCGAAAAGATGATCGACTCGATTCAGGGCGGTACCCACAAGGCGGTCACGGCCATGGGCCAGAGCAGCGAGCGCGCCCGGGTCAGCCTGGACGTTGCCGGTGCCGCCGGTCGCGCCCTTGCCGAAATCAAAACCGCCATCGTGCTGATCAACGAGCGCAACGTCAGCATCGCCACCGCCACTGAACAACAGGCCCAGGTCGCCCGGGAAGTCGATCGCAACCTGACCAGCATTCGCGACCTGTCACTGCAGACCTCTGCCGGCGCCCATCAGACCTCGGCGGCGAGCAATGAACTGTCGCAACTCGCGGTGGGCCTGAACGGTCTGGTGATGCAATTCAGAACTTAATGGCACCCGCGGAATCGCAACACTGAGCCGCCTGTTGGCGGCATCAGATGATTTCGGAGGTAAAGCATGAAGTTTGTAAAGCTGGGTTCCACGGGTCTGGACGTGTCGAGGCTGTGCCTGGGGTGCATGACGTTTGGCGACCCGGATGCCGGCACGCACCCATGGACGCTGGATGAAAACGCCAGCCGGCCGATCATCAAGCATGCCGTCGAGCAAGGCATCAACTTCTTCGACACGGCCAACAGCTATTCGGCGGGCACCTCGGAAATCATCGTCGGCAAGCTGCTCAAGGAGTTCACCCGTCGCGAAGAAACCGTCATCGCGACCAAGGTGTTTTTTCCGGCCAACATGTGGGAAGGCTCCAAGCGGCCCAACGAACAGGGGCTGTCGAGAAAAGCCATCATGGCCAACATCGACGCCAGCCTGACCCGGCTGGGCACCGATTACGTCGACCTGTACCAGATTCATCGCTGGGATTATCACACCCCCATCGAAGAAACCATGGAAGCGCTGAACGACGTGGTTCGCGCCGGCAAGGCGCGCTACATCGGCGCGTCGTCGATGTTCGCCTGGCAGTTCGCCAAGGCTCAGCAGGTCGCGACAGCCCATGGCTGGAGCCGCTTCGTGTCCATGCAGAACTACCTCAATCTGCTGTACCGCGAAGAACAGCGCGAGATGATTCCGCTGTGCCTGGATCAGGGCGTCGGCCTGATGCCCTGGAGCCCGATGGCCCGTGGCAGGCTCACCCGGCCCCACGGTCAGCAGACCGAACGTACGAAAACCGACATCTCTGGCCAGTCGTTTTACGAGGCGACGGAAGTCGAAGATGGCCGCGTCATTGATGTGGTCGAGCAGATTGCCGGCGAGCGCGGCGTGCCCATGGCGCAGGTCGCGCTGGCCTGGGTGCTGGCCCAGCGGGGCGTGTCGGCACCGATTGTCGGTGCCTCCAAGCCGCACCATCTGGACGATGCGATCGCGGCGCTGGAACTGGTGCTCAGCGATGATGAAGTGAAACGCCTTGAAGCGCCTTACGTTCCCCATGCTGTCACGGGCTTCGCGTGAAGCCCAACGGTAACTCCGGGCTTGCCACCGGCCGGGCCGTCGCGTTGTTCGACGGCACCTGCAAACTGTGCAATGGCTGGGCGACCTTCATCATCAGCCAGGACCGCGAGCACCGCCTGACGCTGGCGGCCGTACAGTCGCCCGAGGGTCAGGCGCTGCTGAAATGGGCCGGGTTGCCCCAGGACCAGTTCAACACCATCGTGCTGGTGGAAAACGACCGCTTTTATGTGCGCTCGGACGCGATGTTCAAGATCCTCGCCCACCTGCCCGCGCGGTGGCACTGGCTGCTCATGGCGCGGATGTTCCCGAGGGTGTTGCGCGACTGGCTGTACGACAAGATCGCGCTGAACCGCTACAAGCTGTTTGGCCGTTATGACGCGTGTCGCTTGCCTGCCCCGGATCATCCGGGCCGCTTCCTGAGCAAGAACGCCCTCAACCACCGCTAAATCTTCAGCGGCTGAAATGCCGTCTTCGTGAGCAAGCTCACTCCCACACGCCCTGCGCATGACTCGGAATCTCAAGTCATCCCGCGATCCCGTGGGAGCACTCCCACACGCCTTGCCTATCACTCGAAATCTCAAGCCGTTCCTCGATCTTGTGGGAGCGAGCTTGCTCGCGAAGGCTATCTTCAGTCCGCGGAGAAAGTGGCCAAATGTACCGGCCCCTTCGTGAGCAAGCTCACTCCCACACGTCCTGCGCATGGCTCGAAATCTCAAGCCGTTCCTCGATCTCGTGGGAGCGAGCTTGCTCGCGAAAGCTATGTTCAGTCCGCAGAGAAAGTGACCAAATGCCCCGGCCCTTTCGTGAGCAAGCTCACTCCCACACGTCCTGCGCATTGCTCGAGATCTCGGATCAGCCTCAACTCGGTAGATCCCACTATATGGGACTGATAATCACATATTGAGGTATCAGAATATGTCGTCTATGGTGGGACGTCTTCGCTTCCCGCAGCTCCTTATATAAAAACAACAGGAAATCCCATGCCCCAGCCATTAATGGATTCGGGCCTGCACGCCAGCACCATGAAGCGCCTCAACCTCAAGTTGATCCCCTTCCTGATGCTGCTGTACATGGTCGCGTACATCGACAAGTCGAACATCTCCGTCGCCGCGTTGCAGATGAATGCCGAGCTGGGCCTGACCGCTCGCATGTACGGCATCGGCGTGGGCCTGTTCTTTCTGACGTACATCCTTCTCGAAGTCCCGAGCAGCGTCATCCTCACGCGGGTCGGCGCGCGGCGCTGGATTGCGCGGATCATGATCACCTGGGGCATCGTCGCTGCGGGCATGGCCTTCGTGCAGAGCGCCAACCAGCTGTACGGCATGCGCCTGCTGCTGGGCGCCGCCGAAGCCGGTTTTACGCCGGGGATCATTTACTACCTGTCGCAGTGGTACCCGAAGACCGATCGGGCCAAAGCCATGTCGTTCTTCTACATCGGCGCCGCGCTGGCGTCGGTGATCGGCCTGCCGCTGTCGGGGGCGTTTCTGCACCTGGACGGGTATTTCGGCGTCAGCGGCTGGCGCTGGCTGTTTCTGCTGGAAGGCCTGCCGGCGGTGATCCTCGGGATCGTTGTGTTGCGCTACCTGCCGGATTCGCCGCAGACCACCCACTGGCTGCACGCCGATCAGAAGGAATGGCTGAGCCGGACCATTGCTGCCGAGCAAGCGAGCTCGCCGATCTCCCACCATGCCGCCTGGCAGACCGCGTTTCGCAGCCGTCAGGTCTGGCTGTTGAGTCTCTTCTGGCTGTTGCAGGCGTTCGGCACCATCGGCATCACGCTGTTCCTGCCGCTGATCGTCAAGTCGGTGTCCGGCCAGGAATCGTTCACCGTCAGCGTCATGTCCGCGCTGCCCTTCCTGTTTGCCTGCGTGTTCATGTATTTCAACGGCACCCATTCCGACCGCAAGGGCGAGCGCGGCTGGCACCTGGCGCTGCCGCTCATGGCGGCCGGTGTGCTGCTGGCGCTGGCGGTGTGGACCAGCAACCCGTGGCTGGCGTACGGCTTGCTGGTGGTGGCGGTCGGTCTGAACTGGGCCGCCACGCCGGTGTTCTGGGCGACCACCACCGAATACCTGTCGGGTGCTGCCGCTGCGGCGTCCATCGCGCTGATCAACTCCATCGCCAACATCGCCGGCCTTGGCCTGCCGCCCGTCATGGGCTGGATCAAGGACGCCACGCAAAGCTACGACTACGCGCTGCTGCTGGTCTCCGCAGCTTTGGTCGCTGGCGGTGTGCTGGGACTGTTCCTGGCCCGCGCGCCCCGTGCCGCACCGGTCACCGCCCGCGCCACTGCTCCCGCTGCGGCGCCTGTCCCAAGAGGTTTAGATGAAGCCAAGGCTCCTTAAAATTGCCCGTCTGCCGTCCATGCTCGATGACGCGCTGAACGCGACCTACGAGGTGGTGGAGGCCGAGCAAAATGGCGCCGGCGTCGACGAATCGACCGCCGACATCCGCGCCATGGTCGCCAATGGCGAATCCACCGTTAGCCGACAGTTGATCGACAGCCTCCCTGCGCTGGAAGTCATTGCCGTGTTCGGCGTGGGCTACGACGGCGTCGATGTGGCGGCGGCGCGGGAACGTGGCATCCGCGTCACCCACACCCCCGATGTGCTCACCGAAGACGTGGCGGATTTCGCCATGGCCTTGATGCTGGGCATCGCGCGCAACCTGCGGGTGGCCGACCGTTTCACCCGCTCGGGCGCCTGGGCAAATGGCCCCATCGCCTTCAGCCGCAAGGTCAGCCGGGCGCGACTGGGCATCATTGGTCTGGGCCGCATCGGTGCTGCCATCGCCCGTCGCGCCCAAGGCTTCGACATGTCGATCGCCTACACCGGGCGCCGGCCTCAGGACGTCGAGTTCACCTATTACGCGTCGGCGCTTGAACTGGCTGCGGCGGTGGATTTTCTCGTCGTCGCCGTCGGTGGCGGCGCCAGCACCCATCATCTGGTGGACGCGCAGGTGCTGGAGGCGCTGGGACCGAAGGGCTATTTGATCAACGTCGGCCGTGGCAGCGTGGTCGACGAAAACGCCCTCGCAAAGGCCCTGGCCGAAGGTCGTCTGGCCGGCGCGGCGCTGGACGTCTACGAAAACGAGCCTCACCCCGCCGCCGCGCTGCTTGATCTGGACAACGTCCTGCTCACCCCGCACATGGCCAGCGCCACGTGGGACACCCGGCAGGCGATGTCCGATCTGGTCATGGCCAACCTCCACGCCTGGCACAGCGGCACAGACTTGCCCACGCCCGTGCCGGACTAGTCCGACGTCGCCAGCGGCTCGATGAATGAACAACCGAGCCGCAGCAGACAGAATGGGTTGCCTGTTTGCGATGAGTATTTGCAGGTATGGTGTGGCTTTCCCCTGCCAAGGAAGATCCATGGCCACGAACCCCTCCAGCCACGCTCAAAAACACCTTGCCGTTCTCATCGATGCGGACAACGCCCCCGCCGCCATCGTCGAAGGCCTGTTCGAAGAAATCGCCAAATACGGCGTCGCCAGCGTCAAGCGCATTTATGGCGACTGGACCGGGCCGCAGCTCGGCGGCTGGAAGAAGGTCCTGCTCGACCACTCGATCCAGCCCATTCAGCAGTTCGCCTACACCAAAGGCAAGAACGCCACCGACAGCTCGCTGATCATCGACGCCATGGACCTGCTGTACACGCGCCGCTTCGACGGGTTCTGCCTGGTCTCCAGCGACAGCGACTTCACCCGCCTGGCCTCCCGACTGCGCGAGGAGGGCCTGACCGTGATCGGCTTCGGTGAAGAGAAAACGCCGCGACCGTTCGTGGCGGCCTGCGACAAATTCATCTACATCGAACTGCTCCGCGAAGAGGTGATTGCCGCCGCCAGCGCAGAGCAAACGCTCGACGCTCCCGCGCAGTCAGAAATGGCCAAACCCGCAGCGACCGAGACGGCAAAACGGCCCAAGGCGCCTATCAGCTTCATCGCAAAAATCCTCGACGACATCGCCGACGAAGACGGCTGGGTGCAGCTCGGCGCCCTCGGCACCAACATCACCAAGCTGCGACCGGAATTCGACCCGCGCACCCATGGCTACAAAAAGCTCAGCGACCTGATCAAGGGCTACCCGCAGGCGTTCGAGCTGCAAGCCAGACCCGCGTCCAGTGGCACGGCGGTGATGTACGTCAGGCACAAACAAAACGGCAAGTAACCCGACCAGCGTTTCTCATCTATGGAGCCATGCATGCCCATTTATTCAGTCGACTACCGCTTCAACGCTGAACCCCGCAATCATCGCTTCGACCTGAATCAGCCGAAACTGTCAGCGAGCGACGCGGCGATGCACCTGCTTGAGCTGCATTTCGGCGACAGCGAAAACAGCCTGATCATGCCCAACGCCGATGCCGAGCCGGATGAAATCATCGAACAGGCCGGCCAGCTCGGGCTGACGGAGATTCGCGTCACGCAGGTCGCTTCCGAGTAGGCCTGCCGACGACGTCCGGTAAAAACGTTGAACCCTGCAGCGGCACCTGCATCCGATCACTACGACTGAACATTTCCCGACTGACAGGTGCCCCATGATCGAGATCAACAGCTACACGACCGTCAAACGACGGGAGCGCGTGCCCCATGACGTGTTCGCCCATTACTGGCGCGACGTCCACGGCCCGCTGTGCTCGCGGCTTCCGGGCTTGGGCTTGTACATCCAGCACCACTTTTCCCGGCAGCAGGACGCGCACCTCTGGCCCCTCGCCGAGGGCATCAGCGAGATTCAGGATTACGAACTGGACGGTGGGGTGGAGATCGGTTTCGAATCTGCTGCGGACCAGAAGCAGTTTCAGGACGCCAGCCCGATCCTGTTCTCGGACGAGCAGAACATGTTCGACGAAACCCTGGCCTATGCCCTGCCCCAAGGCTCGCTGACCCTGACCAATTCGCTGGCGGATGAGCGGTTCAACGGCACCGACACCTTCGACCGTATTCACATCCACTTCAGCCCGCGGGAAACCCTGGCGCAGCTGCACGCGTACCTGAAGTCAGATCTGGGACCGCTGCTGGCAGCGTCCGATGAAGTGGTGAAAGTCTGCCTGCACCTGTGCGAACCGTTCGAGAACGATGGCCAGCACCCACCTGCGCCCAACGTCGCTCACTTTGCCAACCCGGCCCGCGCCGAACTGGCCGTGCTGGAAATCGCGTTCAAGTCGCCACTGGCGCGTCGGCGTTTTTTCCAGAGCGACGTGTTCCAGAACACCCTGCCTGAACAATCGAAGCACATCGCCCAGCTCAAGACGTTCGCCGTCTCCGGGCTCTACACCTACGTGCGCGACAAGTCCCTGACCACCGCAGGATTGCGCGGCAGTCGGGCAGCCGAGCTGATTGAATACCTGGGCGCGGTGAATCAGGTTCAGCCGGATGTTGAAGAGCTGATGCTCAAAGGCACGCAGTCCCGCTGACAATTCCGGTCGGCGGCCGTAGACCACGGCTGCCGACGCCTTTCCAGCCTGTGAGCACCCGCCACGGCCTCGCAATTGATCCGATCCATGCATCAAAGGATGAAAAAATAACGATTATCGTCGTCTGAAAATTGCCACAGAATCTCCAGTTACAAGCGCTTACAAACTCAAAAAAAACGCTGGAGAACAACATGCATCAACCGCCAAGCCAGACCTCCTCCGGGAAGTCCAGGGCAGGAATGGTCTTCCGGGTCACCTCCGGAAACTTTCTTGAACAGTTCGACTTCTTCCTCTTCGGCTTCTACGCCACCCAGATCGCCTCCGCTTTCTTTCCCGCCAGCAACGAGTTCGCCTCGTTGATGATGACCTTCGCTGTCTTCGGTGCAGGGTTCTTGATGCGGCCGCTGGGCGCCGTGCTGCTGGGAGCGTACATCGACGATGTCGGGCGCCGTCGCGGTCTGATCGTGACGCTGGCAATCATGGCCAGTGGCACCTTGCTGATCGTCCTGGTGCCGGGTTACGCGACGATCGGCCTGTGGGCACCGGCGCTGGTCTTGCTCGGACGGCTGCTGCAGGGATTCTCCGCAGGTGCAGAGATGGGCGGCGTGTCCGTCTACCTCGCCGAAATGGCAACGCCGGGGCGCAAAGGTTTTTACGCCAGTTGGCAATCGGCCAGTCAGCAAGTGGCCATCGTTGTCGCCGCCGCCCTGGGTTACGGCCTCAATCAATGGCTTGCCCCGACCGAGCTGTCGGCATGGGGCTGGCGCATTCCGTTTGCCGTCGGCTGCCTGATCATCCCGTTCATTTTTCTGCTGCGCCGCAGCCTTGAAGAAACCGCGGAGTTCACCACGCGCAAACACCGCCCGACGATGAAGGAAGTGTTCGCAACCCTCCTCGGCAACGCCAGTGTGGTCATCCTCGGGATGCTGATGGTGGCGATGACCACCACCGCCTTTTACATGATCACCGTTTACGCACCGACCTTCGGCCGCTCGGTGCTGCAGCTCAGTACCAGTGATGCGCTGATCGTGACGCTGCTGGTGGGGGTGTCGAACTTCTTCTGGCTGCCCGTCGGCGGCGCCCTGAGTGACCGACTGGGGCGCAAGCCGCTGCTGCTGGCGATGTCATTGCTGACGCTGCTGACGGCCTATCCCGCGCTGGCATTCCTGGCCCAGACGCCGACCTTTGCCCACATGCTCGAAGTGCTGCTGTGGTTCTCGTTTCTCTACGGCATTTACAACGGCGCGATGATTCCCGCGCTCACGGAAATGATGCCCGTCGAGGTGCGCGTGGCCGGTTTCTCCCTCGCCTACAGCCTGGCGACAGCAATTTTCGGAG
Source organism: Pseudomonas sp. HP_12 (assembly GCF_055283955.1). Lineage (NCBI taxonomy): Bacteria > Pseudomonadati > Pseudomonadota > Gammaproteobacteria > Pseudomonadales > Pseudomonadaceae > Pseudomonas > Pseudomonas sp. HP_12. The sequence continues at coordinate 236,328 of NZ_JBTOQG010000059.1, read as the reverse complement.
GCTTCACGCCGGCTGTTTCGACCTGGCTCATTCACCTGACCGGAGACAAGGCCGCGCCGGCCTACTGGATGATCTTCGCCGCCCTGTGCGCCTTTACCGCGACGCTGGTGCTGTACCGCCGCCTCGCCACTCAGTCACTTGCCACTGCTTGAAGGACCCTGTCATGAACTCTTTACTAAAACCCCTCTGCGTTATGGCGCTGACCAGCTGCGCCTACGGCAATCTTGCGTACGCCGAAGCGCTGACCGTCATGACCTCGGGCGGCTTCACTGCCGCCTATCAACACTTGGGGCCGCAATACGCAGAGCACAGCGGCAACACGCTGAAAACGGTGCTCGGCCCGTCAATGGGTAAAGCGGCGGAAGCCATCCCCAACCGGTTGAGTCGCGGCGAGCACGCCGACGTGGTGATCATGGTGGGCTACGCACTGGATGATTTGATCAAGCAGGGCAAGGTCGACGCCGCCTCGCGTGTGGAACTGGCGGACTCGCGCATCGGCATGGTAGTGAAGGCCGGCGCCGACAAACCTGCCATCGGCACCGATGCTGAACTGAAAGACACCCTGCTGGCGGCCAAGTCAGTGGCCTATTCAGACAGCGCAAGCGGCGTCTACATCGAGAAAGAGCTGTTCAAGAAGCTCGGCGTTCAGCCGCAGCTGGCGCCCAAAAGCAAGATGATCGAGCGCATTCCGGTGGCCTCCGTCGTGGCCAAGGGCGACTACCAGCTGGGCTTCCAGCAGGTCGCCGAATTGTTGCCGATCCCGGGCGTGACCTTCGTCGGCAAGATTCCGGAAGACGTGCAATCGGTGACCCGCTATGCCGCCGGGATTCCGAAAAATGCCGATCACCCCGTTGAAGCGAAGGAGCTGCTGAAGTTTCTGTCGTCCCCCGACGCCCAGGCCAGCATTCGCGAAACCGGCCTGGACTCAGTCCCGCGGTAACGTCCCGGGCAGCGCGCGAATCCGCTGTTCCAGCTCCAGTGCCGCGGGCGTCAATGTGCGTCCGCGGCGTTTCAGCACGCCCATCTGCCTGATCACCTCCGGCTCCACCAGCCTCACTTTCGCCAGGATCGGGTGGGCAGAAATCGGCATGGCAATGGACGGCACCACCGCAATGCCCAGCCCCGCCTCGACCAGGCCAAGCACCGTGGTCACGTGGCGTGCTTCGCAAACGCTGTTCCGGCCCGGCTGAAAACCGGAAAGCGCGCGATCCAGCACCAGACGATTGCCCGAAGATTTATCCAGCGTGATGCAGTCGTGTTCGCACGCCTGGGCCCAGGTGACGGTGTCGAGGACGGCCAGCGGATGGTCGCGGCGGCAGGCAATCACGTAGTGCTCTTCGAGCAGCGGACTGAACTCGATTTCCGGCGCCAGGTTGCCGGTGAAACTGACCCCGAAATCGGCTTCCCCTGACGCTACCGCTGCACTGACTTCGTTGGCCGAGACGTCGATCAGCCTGATATTGATCAACGGGTATTGCCCGTGAAAGCTACGGATCGCATGGGGCAGGAAATAGTAGGCCGCAGACGGTACGCAGGCCACGGTCAGCGTGCCCCTGCGGTTGGCGCCGCCGTCGCCGATGCTGAGCAGCGCCAGATCCAGGTCGTCCAGGAGACGTTCGACCTGGGGCAGAAACGCTCGCCCGACGTTGGTCAACGAGACCTTTCGCGTGGTCCGCTCAAACAGCTTGACCCCCAGGGCGGACTCCAGCTTTTCGATGCGACGGCTCAGCGCCGACTGGGTGATGCGGATGGACTCGGCCGCCCGGCGAAAGCCCTGCTTTTCAACCACCGCACGAAAAGCCTGAAGGTCATTGAGGTCGAAGTTGATGTTCACGGCATGTCGTCGCTTTGATCGTAGACGGGCATCAATGGTAAGGCGCAATGCGTCGGCGAGCTATCCCCGGGCGAGTCCCACGGCTGCCCCTTGCACGGAACGAATGGCCTAATAAAGCGTGTCGGCGATCCGGCCTGGCAGCGCCTTGTCGTAGGCCTCGCCGTCGATGGCTGCCTTCGAAACCTCCTTGAGAATCTGACCCGCTGTCGGCAGCGCGCTGCGCGGCACCTGCTTGGACGCATCCCACAGCCCTGCCCTGATCACCGCCCGGCTGCACTGGAAATACACGCTGGTGACGGTGATTTTCAGCACCGACTTCGGCGGCTTCCCGTCCACGGCAAAACGCTCCAGCAGGTCGGGCGCGATGGAGATCTGCGCCGTGCCGTTGACGCGCAGGGTTTCGCCCACGCCTGGGACGAGAAACAGCAGCGCGACTCGCGGGTCTTCGATGATGTTGCGCAGGGTGTCGATGCGGTTGTTGCCGCGTCGGTCCGGCAGATACAGCGTCTGGCTGTCTTCGATATGCACGAAGCCTGGCTGATCGCCCCGCGGCGAGGCATCCAGGCCGCCTGCGCCCGACGAGGCGAGGATCACGAAGGAAGCCGCTTCGATGAACGGCCGGTAAACCGGGTGAATGTGGTCAACTTCTTTGACCAGGGATGGCGGCGCGATCGGGCCATACACCGCTTCCAGCGCCTCTACGGTTGTCAGGTATGAGCTGTCTTCAAGATCCATCGTGGTTCTCTGCGGTTTCTTCTTTAAAAGAAAGGGTCGGTATGCACTGACGCCTGATCCCCGTCAGGGGCAATAGTGGCAGACGCGTGTGGCAGATTGAGCGGCGATCTGATTCACTGCCTGCCTTTTCACCGTCCAGCATCTGCACACCGGGTAACCAGGCATGAACCGTCGCAAGAAACTTAACCAGATACTCAGAGCCAACGCAAAAAAGGCGAGTGCCAAACTGGCGCCGAAGAACAAAGACACCTACGTCAGCAAGGCCGACCGGTTGAAGCTGGCTGAGGCCAATGCTGAAGCCACGACCGAATCCACCCCTGAAGCGGTCCGCCCTTCCGAGGCCGTTTGAACACCCTCCATTTGCGATGCGCTGCCTACTCCTGGTAGGACCGGCTTCAGCCGGGAACAGGCCAGCGCCTACGCCATCAATTTTTCAGTGTGATTACCGAAGCCTTCCCGGCTAAAGCCAGTCCCACAGAAAGCTCCGGCTTCAGCCGGGAATGGTCTTCGATCACCGCCCGTACGCGATCGGCATCGGCGGCGGTGACCGGGTTATAGACGATCATCGACAGATCCAGTCGCCCGTCCACCGCAAAGTTCGAGTATTCCAGCTCAATGATGCCATGGGGGTCGTGGCGCAGGCGTTTGGTGCCTTTGCCCTGTAGCCGCACGTCGTTGTCTCGCCACAGCACCGCGAATTCCGGGCTCAGGGTGCACAGTTCTTCCGCCAGCCGGGTGACCTCGGACGCCGCGCCGGCGCGGGTCGCGTCCGCCCGAAAGGCCGCAACGATGAACCGCGCCACCGCGTTCCAGTCAGCCTGCCGGGCCTGGGCGCGCGGGTTGCAGAACATCAGGCGCAAGATGTTGCGTTGCCCCACCGGCAGCAGGCTGTAATCGGTGAAGACCGCCGCCGCTGCGGTGTTCCACGCCAGCACGTCCCATGTTGCCGTTTTGATAAACGCCGGGCTGAACGCAAGGGTGTCGAGGACCCGTTGCAGTCGCGGCGTCACCCCGTCGGGCGCGCTGTAGACCACTTCCGGCGGATGGCCGAAAGCGAGCATGAACAGGTGCTCGCGCTCGGGTTCGGTCATCAGCAGACTTTCCGCAATCCGGTTCAGCACCTGTGCCGAAGGTGCCCCGCCGCGCCCCTGCTCCAGCCACGTGTACCAGGTCGCGCTGATATTGGCGCGCTGCGCGACTTCCTCCCGGCGCAAACCCGGTGTGCGTCGTCGGCCGGAAAAACCGAAACTGGCCGGATCAAGGCGCGCCCGGCAATCCTTCAGATACGTGCCCAGCAAATGAACAGAGGGGTTGGCCATGGTGATCCTGTTGGTTTTTATACCCTGATAACGTCACGTCTTTTAAGCGGATAAACGTTACGCGCATCCTGCCGGCTTCAGCAAAAGGAGTTTTCAGCAATGCGCGTATTTCTTACCGGCTCCACAGGTTTTATCGGCTCCCACGTCGCCCGGGAACTACTCGCCGCGGGTCACCAGGTGCTGGGCATGACCCGTTCTCAAGCGGGAGCAGAAGCATTGCGGGCCATCGGCGCCGAGCCCCATCACGGCACCCTCGAAGACCTCGCCAGCCTCAGACTCGGCGCCGAGCAGTGCGACGCAGTCATTCACACCGCGTTCGATCACGACTTCGCCCACTTCGTCGACAACTGCCAGAAAGATGCGCGGGCCATCGCCGCACTGGGCGAAGCGCTGAACGGCTCGCAGCGCCCGCTGCTGATCACCTCCGGCACGCCGATGGGTTCGCCGGCACCGGGCGAGCCTGCCGATGAGGATCATTTCAATGCCGAGCATCCCAATCCCCGCGCCGCCTCGGAACGGGCAGCAGAGGCGCTGTTGCAACGCGGCCTCAACGTGGTGGCGATGCGTCTGTCGCAGATCCACGACACCGTCAAACAGGGTCTGGTCACCGATTTCATCAAGCACGCGCGGGAGACCGGCGTCGCGGCATATGTCGACGCAGGCATGAATCACTGGTCCGCCGCGCACATTTCAGACACAGCCCAGCTGTACCGACTCGCGCTGGAAAAACACCAACCCGGCGCTCGCTATCATGCAACCGCCGAAAGCCACATCCCCTTTCACCTCATCGCCGAAGCCCTGGGTGAAGGCCTGGGACTGCCCGTTGTTTCAGTGCCAGCCGACGAGGCGATGGCGAGGTTCGGCTGGCTGTCGAGCTTTGTGGGACGGGATATGTCGAGCAACAGCAGCAAAACCCGGGCGCGATTGGGCTGGGTGCCGACCGGGCCGGGTTTGATTGAGGATCTCAAAGGGTGTTTTGAACGGCGGTGAATGATCCGTAGAGACGCCGAGCTGCCGATCCCAACCAAGGGCCCGTGCGCGCCACGGGCCTACAACGCGTCAGAACCCCACGAGAAGCGATAAGCGCGCACGGGCGCCGGCGGTTGGCAACGACCAACGTCCGCGTCGGCGCCGACGATCAACCACTCGGCCCTCGACGTTGATCCCAGCTGGCGAGCCTTGTCGGCCACGAAGCAGCGCTCCAGTTCGGCGGCGGGCACCAGGGCAAAGGCGGATGGATGGGTGCGCAACCAGAGCGCGGCGTGTTCGACGGCGGATTGATCGGCAAACCCGAAATGCACCACCGGCTGGCGGGCGAACAGCCAGTGCCCTTCCCGCCAGCCGACCAGCACCAGTTCAGCGCCGTCAGTCAGCCGGGAAGCTTCGCTCATCAGCACCTTGTGGGGGTTGGGGCCGTCGGTGAACGGTTCGACGAAGCCACGGCCGAACCACAGGCAAAACCATGCCACCACCGCCACGCCAAACACAGCGCGGGCCTTCGGACGATTGCCAAACCAGCGGCGAAGCAGCCACGGAATCAGCGGCGCGGCGGCCAGCACCAGGCCGGGTAGCGCAGGGAAGATATAGATTTTGCGCTTGCCGGTGCTCAGGCAGAAAAACAGCACCACCAGGACTACCCAGCCCAGCAACAACAAGATCCGGGCGTCGTTCTTTCGCAGCTGGCGGCGCCAGGCGGGTACCAGCCACGGCAACGCCAGCACCAGCGGCAGCCAGTACTGCGGAATGACGGTCAGGAAATACCAGAACGGTTCGCGGTGATCCCAGGCCGACGCGTAGCGGCCACCGGTCTGGTGAAACAGGATTTCCTTCAGGTACGCCACTTCGTCAGCGCCACCCTTGAGCCAGACCGTGGCGAGCAGCGGCACAAGCCAGACCGCACATCCCGCCAGCACCACCAGAAAACCGGCCGCCCAGCGAAGCCCCTGCCCCGGCATGACGGCCACACCCGACCAGCCCTTTCGCACGGCATAGACGTAGGGCACCAGCATCAATGCCGGCAGAAAACCCACCCCTTTGGTGATGATGCCCAGGCCCATGGCCAGACACGCGACGTAGAACCAGCCCCACGCCGGGCCCAGCAGCAGATGACGGACCATGCCGTAGAAGCCGAGCGCCACCCACAGGCACAGGAAGCTGTCGATCTGGCCGGTGCGCAGAATGCTGTAGGTCTGGTACGTCGCCAGAAACAGCAGCGCGGCGATGCGACCCACTCTGCGGCACCAGAGGCGTCGGCCCAGGTCGTACAACACCGCCGTGGCGGTGGCCGCCGAGAGCAGGCCCGGGATGAAGAGTGCCAGCGACGGCGAACCGGTCAGCCAGGTGAAAAACGCGACCGTCCACATGAACAAGGGTGGTTTGTCGCCGTAGATTTCACCGGCCCGATGGGGGATCAGCCCACTGCCGCTGTGCAGCATTTCCAGTGCGACGCCCAGAAACCGTTCTTCGTCGACATTCAGCGGCTGCCGGATGCCAAAACCGGCGCCGACCAGAATCAGCGCAAGCGCCACCAGCGCCAGGCACTGCCACGCGGGAGATTGAAAACGTCCCACCGGCTATTCCTTAAGGTCTTTGTGTTTGGCAATCAGCTGCAGGTTGCGCAGGTAGACCACAAAGCCGAATGACTGACCGATGATGAACACCGGGTCTTCGCGGTAGATCGCATAGGCCAGCAACAACGCGCTGCCCACCATGCTCAGGTACCAGAAACCCACCGGAATCACGCTGCGTTTCTTGATTTCGCTGTACAGCCATTGCAAGACGAAACGGCCGGTGAAGACCGCCTGACCGAGAAATCCCACCGTGAGCCAGAGCGTTTCGCGGGTGAAATTCATCCGTTCATCTCCTCGGGCCGGGTGTTGAGTCGCGTGCGGCGCACCAGCCACCAGACCCCGAACAGGTCGAGGATGCCCACAAGCGCACGGTCCAGATTGCCGTAGTTGGAAACGCCGGCCTGACGATGACGGTGGTGAACCGGATGAACGATCATTCGGCCGTGATGGCGCTGGATCAACGCGGGAATGAAGCGGTGCATGTGGTCGAAGTAAGGCAGCTGCAGAAACGCCGCTCGATGGATCAGTTTTAGCCCGCAGCCCGTATCGGGCGTCGCGTCCTTGAGCAGGCGGCTGCGCAAGGCATTGGCGAAGCGGGACGCCCAGCGCTTGCTCGCGGTGTCTCGCCGGTTGACCCGATGCCCCGCCACCAACCTCACCGGCTGGCCCTGGTTCCGGTCATTGCCCTGCCCGGTATTGCGCACCAGTGCCAGCATGCCGGGCAAGTCGGCGGGGTCGTTCTGGCCATCGCCGTCCAGCGTCGCCAGCCACTCGCCGCGCGCGGCCTGAGCGGCATGCCAGATCGAGGTGCTCTGCCCGAGGGAAACCCCGTGGTGCAGGATTCGCAGGGGCTCATACCCTTCGGCCTTGATCTGCTGCAGGACACGCAACGTGTCGTCGGTGCTGCCGTCGTCGACCACCAACACCTCGTAGCGCTCCCCGGCCAGCGCGGTGCGTACTTCATTGAGCAACGAAGGCAGGTTTTGCGCTTCGTTTTTTGCCGGGATCAATACCGACACAAACACCGATTCACTCATCACGCCCACCGCGCCTCTTGTTTTGATTGTCTGGCCTGTTTGCTCTGGTCGCAGGAATAGAAGTCGCCGTACCAGCGCACGAATTCAGCCACGCCCTGCTCAAGCCCGACCTGCGGACTGAAGTCGATCCATTTCGCCAGCCCGGAGACATCCGCCCAGGTCTGCAGCACGTCGCCCGGCTGAAGCGGCAGATAGTTGCGCCTGGCCTGAATCCCCAGCGCCGCCTCCAGGCACTGCACGAAGTCGAGCAGCTTCACCGGCGCCCCTCGCCCGATATTGAAAAGCTGACACGGCGCGCGCCCTTCCATGAGTGGCGGTGGTCGGGGCAACAGCCGGTTCATCGACTCGATGATGTCGTCGACGTAGGTGAAATCCCGCGCCATCTCGCCGTCGTTGTAGATATCGATGGGCTCGCCTTTGAGGATGGCCCGGGTAAATTTGAACAGCGCCATGTCCGGCCGCCCCCAGGGGCCGTAGACGGTAAAAAACCGCAGGCCCGTCGCAGGAATCCGGTACAGATGCGAATAGCTGTAGGCCATGAGCTCGTTGGCGCGCTTGGTCGCGGCGTACAGAGACACGGGTTGCTCAACGGCGTCTTCCACCGCAAACGGCATCTTGGTATTGGCGCCGTACACCGAGCTGCTCGACGCATAAACAAGGTGCTTTACGGGGTGCGCCCGGCAGGCTTCCAGGACGTTGAGAAACCCGACCATGTTGGCATCGGCGTACACACTCGGGTTATCGATGGAATACCGGACCCCGGCCTGGGCCGCCAGATGAATGACCTCGCTGAACCCGGACGCGCTGAACAGCCCGAGCAACGCATGTGGGTCGACGATGTCGATTTGCTGAAACTGAAAGGAGGGGTAATTTTCAAGCTGCGCCAGTCGGGCGCGCTTGAGGTCGACGCTGTAGTAATCGTTCAAGTTGTCGATGCCCACCACTTGAACGCCCTGGCTGCACAACGTTCTGGCCATGTGAAAGCCGATGAACCCCGCCACCCCGGTGATCAGTATCGTCATTGGGCTATCGCCCAGCGGCGGCATCGAGCCTGGGTAAGTCCTGCGTATCCTGCGCTTAAGACAGTGACATTCATTTCATGAGTCCTTTGACAGAACCGGCCAACCGCCCGAAATCCCTGGGTCAGCTGTCCGTTCCTGCTGGATGCTTGATCAAGCGACATGAAACTGTGTCACAGCAATATTTAAGCAATGTGAACAGGGTGAGCGGCCCATCGCGTCATGCGCTCGAGACGTGGACCGAGCGAAGCCCAAGGCTGTTGAGCCATCCACTCTCGCGAAGCCTGATGTTTTTTTGCCGACAGGGAACCTCGTTCGCATTTATTGACACCCACACGGTCAACCCCTGAGCGTCACTCCCACGACGCCTTCAAATCCCATCAAGCTCCATGTCAAAAGGACAATGTCATGGCTTCAACAGACAGCAAGCCCACCATCGATTACACCGTACGAACCGGCCCGGGCACCGTGCAAGTGGACCCCTCCACGGGGGCCGATCAAACCTGGAGCATCATTCTTCAGCCGGACGGCAAAATCCTCGTCGGCGGCGAAAGCTTCCAGACCGCCATTGGTTATCCAGGCTCGCCGGGCGATGAAAGCTACGGAACACGCGGCAGCTTCACGTCGGTGCGCCTGAACAGCGACGGCAGCCTGGACAGCAGTTTCAGCCAGGACGGGATTGCCCTCGTGCCCGCCAGCCTGGATCCGGAAGATGAGGCTTACTACGTCATGGCCGTGCAGGCCGACGGTAAAGTCCTGTCGGCGCAGCCTGGGCTTGGCGGTTTGAAAGTCGAACGCTTCAACCTCGATGGCACCCTGGACACCACGTTCGGCAAAGGCGGCGCCGCAGCCCTTGATGTACCGATCAGCACCGATGGAATGGCGATTTACGCCACAGCCGATGGTTCGGTGTACGTCAGCGCTCGCGGCACCTCGCAAGCAGTGGTGTTCAAGCTGGACAGCAGCGGTACGCCGGCGGAAAACTTCGGTGTCGACGGCACACTCGTCCTCAACCCGACCGGCTATTACGGCACCGGCAATATCGCCACCGTTGTGCAGCCCGACGGCAGCGTATTGCTCGGCAGCTGGCTGTACGTGGGCTCCGAGGGACCCCACGACCCGGGCGATCCGGTGTATGCCGTTCAGCGACTTGCAGCCGACGGCAACCTGGATACCACGTTTGGCGTGGACGGCGTGGTGCACTTCGATACCGCCCTGGGGCTGGACTACCGCGCCGCGATCACCGTGCAAGCCGATGGCAAGATCATCATTGCCGGCGAGAGTCATGACAGTACCGCCTTCAACGTGCTGCGGCTGAATGCGGACGGTTCCTTCGACACCTCCTTCAGCGGTGATGGCAAGCTCACCCTTCAGGTGCCCCAAGGGGACTCCGCCTATGCCCACTCGGCTATCGTTCAGCCCGATGGCAAGATCCTTATCGCCGGCGACGTGATCACTCGACTGAACGCCGATGGCAGCCTGGACACCACCTTTGGCAGCCAGGACGGCCAATACCACGTGGACGGCTCCAGCGAGGCCAATCACCTGATTGGCAACGACACGGCAGAAATCATCCGCGGCCTGGGCGGTGACGACGTGCTGCAAGGCGCCGGTGGCCGTGACGTACTGACAGGCGGAACCGGCGCAGACATTTTCCGGTTCAGCCAGATCAGCGACAGCTACCGCACCGCTACGGAAACCGGCAGCGACCGGATTCTGGACTTCGACGCCTCCCAGGACCGCGTAGACCTGATTGCGTTGGGTTTCAACGGCATTGGCGACGGCCACAATGGCACGCTGGCTATCCAGGCCAACGCTGACGGCACCCGCACTTACCTGAAAAGTTTCGATGCCAATGCCGACGGGCAGCGCTTTGAACTGGCGCTCGAAGGCAACCTGACGGGGCAGTTGAACAGCAACAATCTGGTGTTCACGGCCCCCACCGTCGAAGGAACGGCTGGCAAGGACGTGATCACGGGGAGTGCCATGTCGGAGGTCATCTACGGCCTGGCCGGTAACGACCGCATCGATGGCGGCAGAGGCTCGGATGTGATCATCGGGGGCGCGGGTGCCGACCTGCTGAGCGGCGGCGACGACCCGAATCTTTCAGTCTACGGCCGTAATGGCATCAATGACGCTGACGTGTTCCGCTACACGGCAGCCAGCGACAGCTATCGCACCGAAAGCCAGAGCTTCGTGGACCTGATTGTCCGGTTCGCCAACAACAACGACAAGATCGACGTGTCGGCGTTGGGTTACACGGGTTTCGGGGACGGCACCGGGGATACGCTGAAGCTGGTCTATAACCACGACCTGGACCGCACCTACCTCAAGGACGTGGAAGCGGACGCGCAGGGCCATCGGTTCGAGATCGCCCTCAAAGGCGATTGGACACAGGACTTGGGCAACTCCGACATGATCTTTGCGCAGGCGCAGGAAGTAACCCTCGTGGGCACGGCCAGCGAGGCTGCCCTCGGCTAACAGGCGGGGTGCGACGAGGGGAACGGCTCATGCGCGTTCCCCTCGTTCAACGCTTAGCGCCGGTGACCCGCATCAACCCACTCGTTATAGGACTTCAAGATCCGCATTGGTGTAGCTGCAACCATCCAGCCGCCACTCCCGTCTACAGCCTTCGATTTCATGACCCCATGCTTTGGCTGCGCGTGCCCGCGAGCACCAAGCCTATGAGCCATCGGCGTGTCGTGACATGGATGCCGCCACTGAATCAATGGGCCGTACGGATAATGACCTTACCGCAGGCATGCCCGGTGGCGACTTTCTCCAGGGCGGCGCGGGTCTCTTCCACGGTGAAGATCAAGTCGGTCACAACCTGCAATTGCCCTGCACTGAACTGCCGCACCGCCTCCGGGAGATACGGCGTGGCGCTGGCAAAGAACACGGCTTCCCCGGGATGGTCTTCACGGGATTCGATGTCGAACTCCACGAGGGTCGCAATCCGTCCACCCTTGCCGAGTACCGACCAGGAGCTTTCCAGGGTCGGGCCGCCGACCGTGTCGAGCACCAGGTCGATGTCACGCAGCGTGGTGAAATCCTCGGTGCGGTAATCAATCGCCTCGTCCGCACCGAGGCTTTTCACCCGCTCGATGTTGCGCGCCGAAGTCGTGGCGATGACATACGCGCCCGCCAGATGCGCCAGCTGCACCGCCATGGTGCCCACACCGCCCGCTGCCCCATGTATCAAGACGCGTTGGCCGGGCTTCAATTGCCCTACCTCAAACAACGCCTGCTGCGCGGTGCCGAAGGTCGTCGGCAACGCCGCCGCCTGCTCGAAACTCATGGAAGCCGGAATCAGACAAAGCTCGGTGGCAGCGATTATCAGCTGCCGGGCAAAGGCGCCACCTGCAGTGGGCGTGCTGCGGCCGAACACGCGATCACCGGGTTTCAGGTGGGTCACCTGCTCACCGACGCTGCTGACGATGCCGCTGAAATCGGTGCCCGGGGTGTATGGCATCTCAACGGGAAAGACCGGCTGCATGTACCCGGCGATGATCTTCAGATCCAGCGGGTTGACGCTGGCGGCCTCGACGCCCACCAGAACCTCGTCAACGCCTGGCTTGCTCAGATCGAGGTTGTGCAGCGTGACGACCTCAGGGCCGCCGAATACAGAAATGGACGCTGTTTTCATGATGGCTTTCTCTTCGTTGTTCAGGCTTGAGGGAATTGACCGAGCTGCAGGAACAGACCAAACCAGTCCTCCATGTGCCACGTGGTAACGACCCGCCCGTTCTCCAGTGCGTGAAACTCATGCAAACGGAAGCTCACCTGTTTGCCCGTGGCGGCGATGCCAAATAGCTCGCCGAGGTGGGTGCCGGTTATTTCAGCCCGTACGGCGACCTGACCAGGGGCCTGAACCATGTCGTGGATGACGATGCGCACATCCGGAAACGCGTCGGCGAGGCTGCGGATAATCGGTTTGATGCCCTCGGGGCCTGGGCCTTGCCCGGGTGCCAGGGGGATGTCATCCCAGTCGGCAGCCAGCACGCTGTCGACGAGGTCGGGATTGTTCTCGCTGAAGGCGCGGTAGAGGGTCTCAACGGCCTGGCGTTCGGTCTGAAGGCGGGTGGCAAGTTCTGCGGTAGACATAAGGTTGCTCTCGGCGTGGGGTATGGCGAGAGTGTGAGCGCAGGGCTACCATCCGTATAACAAATGGCTCGTATATAGGTTTATTTGATTTATGGATTTCCACGGCATCGATCTGAACCTGCTTGCCGCATTCAATGCCCTGATGATCGAGCGCAACGTCACGCGCGCCGCCACCCAGGTCGGCGTCAGCCAACCGGCCATGAGTGCCGCGCTTTCGCGCTTGCGCACGCTGTTGGGCGATCCGCTTTTTTTGCGCAGCCCTGACGGCCTCCTTCCAACGCCCCGTGCCCGTGAGTTGGCCCAACCTGTCGCCGAGGCGCTGAGCCAGATAAAAGCCGCCCTGGTGAAAATGCCTGACTTTGTCCCGGCCGATGCCGTGCTCACAATGAACCTTGGCTTGTCGGACTATCCCGCCTTCGTGCTGCTCCCCACGCTGCTGCAGACCTTGAGCGAACACGCGCCACACCTGTCGATCAACGTTCACGCAGTCAATGACCGCGACCATGCCGTGGACATGCTGGATGCGGGAGTGATTGATGCGGCAATCGGCGTATTGCCCAGCCATCAAGACGGTCGCATTTTCACGCGACCGATTCTGCGTGACGCTTTCGTCACCCTCGTCGCCCATGGCCATCCGGCAGCCCGGCGCGGCATGGACCTGGACACTTACCTCTCGCTGCCCCATGTACTGGTCTCGCCCGAGGGTGATCGACACGGCTTGGTGGATCAGGCGTTGGCTCAGTTGGGCAAGCAACGCACCCTGGCACTGACGCTGCCGCAGATGTTCGCGGTGCCGGCGATCATCGCCTCTTCCCGCATGACTGCCACCGTCCTGAAACGCATCGCCCTCAGCTCGCCGACGGGAGGGAAACTGGTCCTGTTCCCGCCGCCGGTCGCGCTGCCGGAGATCACGTTTCATCTCATCTGGCATCGTCGTGGCAATGGGAATCCCGCTCAGGAATGGTTCAGGGGCATGATCGAATCGGTTGCATCGGGGCTTTAAAGACAGCTGCGGCCTGATACGGCGCATCAACCCACCGGTAACCGACATGGCCAGTCACGGCCACTCCCAGGCACGCAGCCGCGATATTGGAACGCCGTGCGATTGCGAAGTGTGCTCAAAAAGCAGGTTAACGGCCCGGCCCGACCATCGACAGGGCGTTGGCCTTGCCGGGCGACGGGCCACAGCGCATCATGCGCGATTGTTTATTTCCCGGCGCAGACTATCGATGGCCCACCATCCCGCCCCATTTCCTTTCAACGAGGAAGAGCGTGTCCTCTCGCTCGAACACCTGGACGTGCTGGACAGTGCCAACGAAAAGGCATTCGACGACATCGTTCTATTGGCCACCACCTTGTGCGACGCACCCATTGCGCTGGTGTCGCTGGTCGATCGGGAACGCCAGTGGTTCAAGGCCTGCGTGGGCCTCGGGGTGCAGGAAACCCATCGGGATCTGGCCTTCTGCGGCCATGCGATTCTTGATCCCGTGCAAGTGCTGGTCGTCGAAGACGCGGCCCTCGACCCTCGCTTCGCTTCCAGCCCCCTGGTGCTCGGCCCGCCCTACATTCGTTTCTACGCAGGCGCGCCCATTGTCACGGACAGCGGCGTCGCGTTGGGGACCGTTTGTGTGATCGACACATGCGCCCGTCAGCTGAGCGAACGCCAATCCCTCGCCCTCCAGGCATTGGCCCGGCAGGCCGCGGCGCTGCTGGAAGCCCGCTTGCTGAGCAAACAACGTGAACGGCAGCTGGCGCAGTTTCAGGATCAATTCCAGCAAGCCGAGCAGAACCCGAGCGAAGTCACCCCGCTGCTGCAAAATTCCCGCTGCATCTCCTCGCTGGGCATGCTCACCGCAAGCATTGCCCATGACTTCAACAACCTGCTGCAGAGCGTCAGCGCTGCGTTTCAGTTGACCCGCCTGCGTTCCCGGCGGCCAGTGGACGTCGAGCGTTTCGCCGAGACCGGCCTGCAGGCCGTTGAGCAAGGCCGGCAGCTCATCAGTTATTTGATGTCGAGCGTGCGCGGTGACGGCCCTGAACTGATCTGCATCGATGTGACCGCACGCCTCCACGCCGCGCAGCCGTTGATGCGCCATTCGATGAGTGAAGGCATCGACCTTGACTTCGATCTGGCGGAATGGGGCTGGGGCGTCCTCTGTGTCGAAGCCCAACTGCACGCGGTCGTGATGAACCTGCTCAGCAATGCCCGTGATGCGCTGAAGGGTGCCGGCCAGATTCGCGTGTCCACCCGCTGGGTGCATGTGGAGGATGATCTGTCGCTGCAACAGGGCGACTACCTTGTGGTCAGCGTCAGTGACAACGGCCCTGGCATGCCTGCCGAGGTCGCGCGCCAGGTATTCGAGCCTTTCTTCACCACCAAAGCGACAGGCGAAGGCACAGGGCTGGGGCTGGCTCAGGTCAAGGATTTCGCAATCAAATCGGGCGGTGACGCGCGCATCGAAACAGCGCCCGGGGCGGGGACGACGGTGAGTCTGTATCTGAGAATTCTGGGCTGTATCGCCACGTCGGAAGCGGGTTGAGCGGTGTGCTGATTCGCTGAATAAATCATCAGGCGCCAACATTTTTTTTACATTCAGGCGTTATAGTGGCGGCCCTTGTTGGGGAGTAGCCTGCTCTGGACCCCGTGTCACAGAGCGTTCGTGTCAACATTCTCGGCGGCCTGCCGTGGCACGAACACCTTCGGGTTGGCGAGACCAACGATGCATCCATGCCTAAAGTCGGGCGTGTGGCTGCGTCGTTGACTCATTGCCCGACTGGAACATAACCGTGAACCCGATTTCCCTCATCCTTCTTGCTTTGGCCATGTCCACGGACGCTTTCGCAGCGGCCATCGGTAAAGGCGCAAGCCTGCACAAGCCCCGCCTCATAGAAGCCTTGCGCACCGGCATCATCTTTGGCGTCATCGAAGGCATCACGCCCCTGATCGGGTGGCTGATCGGCCAGGCCGCCACGTCCTACGTCAAGAACTGGGATCACTGGATCGCCTTCACCCTGTTGGTGGTGCTCGGCGTGCACATGATCTACAACGGCCTCAAGCATGATGACGCCGAAGAAGAAAAACCCAATCAGCACTCCTTCCTGATATTGGCCGTGACCGCTTTCGCCACCAGCATCGATGCGCTGGCCGTGGGCGTTGGCCTGGCCTTCGTCAACGTGAATATCCTGGTGGCTGCCGCGGCCATTGGTGTCGCCACGACGGTGATGGTGACCATCGGCGTGATGCTGGGCCGCGTGCTGGGCACGGTGGTGGGCAAGCGCGCTGAAATCATCGGCGGCATTGTGCTGATGCTGGTTGGCGCGACGATTCTTTATGAGCATTTGTCGGCGGCGTAACGACGGACCGAGCGCACGTGAACCGTGCGCTTCAGGCCTCAAGCCGGGAGGGTTAATACCCGACGCCGCGCACGCCACCGGACGCCCTGATGGATTCACCGGTGACCCAATGGGAATCGCCGGAAGCCAAAAACATGGCCAGAGGTGCGATGTCCTCTGGCTCTCCGAAGCGTCCCAAGGGCGTACCCGCCAGTATTTTCTCTCCCAGCTCGCCCGCAAAGTGCCCGGCCGTTGCGGGCGTATTGGTGTGGCCCGGCAGGATTGAGTTGACCCGGATACCACGCGGCCCCAGCTCTCTGGCCAGAGCAAAGCTCAAGGTGTCGACGGCGCCCTTGGTGGCCGAATAGACACTCGACGCCAGGTAGGGGTCGGTGCTCAGGATCGAGCTGATATTGATGATGCTTGCACCAGGCCCCATCAGCTTGACCGCTTCTCGCACCGCAAGCAGGTAGCCGAGGACATTCAGGTTGAATTGCGTGTGGAAGGCTTCTTCGGTGAGGTCATCAATCATCTGGAACACCGCCACCCCTGCGTTATTGGCCAGCACATCCAGCGTCCCGTACTGCTCGCGAACGGTGTCAAACAGACGTGCGACGTCGGCCCCCTGACTCATGTCCGCTTGTATGGCGATGGCTGAGCCGCCCTGGGCGGTGATGTGAGTGACCACTGCCTCGGCGTCGGCCTTGCTGGAGGCGTAGTTGACAATGACGGTGGCGCCCTGAGCAGCCAGCGCCTTGGCGATTCCGGGGCCGATGCCTTTCGAGGCGCCCGTGACCAGTGCGATTTTTCCGTTGAGTTTCATACCGTGACCTTCTGGAAATGAGATGTTGTTGAGCGTCGTCACTGTCCGTCGTCAGCACCGGTCGTGAATACCGGGCCTTGATCGAGCTGCGTGGCGCCAGTATTCGGCCAACCATCGGATAGCGTTTGCCGGTTGTTCGCACATCCTTGCCTGATCTTCTCAATTGGCTTGCCAGGTACCGCTATGTAGCCCACGGTGGGGGATGGAAAATACAATTGCAGAACTGCGCCGTATCGTGATGAGCGGTCAGAACACTTGGACCGACACCGGTCTGCCCCGCGTTGCAATGGTCTGCGCCGAGGCCTGCGCAGATCAGGTCTATCAGCCGATGCTGCATTTGGTGCTTCAGGGCACCAAGACCTTGTCGATAGGCGAAGAGGTTTTTCGGTACACCGCAGGCCGGTATTTTCTGGTGCCGGTCGATGTGCCTGCCACGGGCCAGATCAGCGCCGCAGCGGCTGATTTACCCTATCTGGCCGTCAGCCTGACGCTGGACCTTGATGTCATTGCCACCCTGCTGATGGACGTGACCACGGCACCCGGGCCGGCGCGAAACGTGTGCTTCCAGGCTGTGGCTGCACCGGATGAAATGCTGGATGCATGGGTGCGGATGATGCGGCTGATTGATCGTCCCCATGACGCTGCCGTTCTGGCCCCGATGATCGAACGCGAGATTTTGTACCGCGCATTGCAGGGACCTCTGGGCGGTATCCTTCGTGACATGGCGCGGCCGGATGGTCGGATGGCCCAGATACGCCGTGTCACTCAGTGGATTCGTGAGCATTACACCGAGCCGTTCCGCGTCGAGCCTCTCGCACTGATGGCCGAAATGAGCGTTGCCGCCTTCTATCGGCATTTCAAGTCGGTCACGGCCATGACACCCATTCAGTATCAAAAACGCCTGCGCCTGTTACGAGCTCGCTGGTTACTGCTGTTCGATTCGCTGGACGCCACGACCATTGCCTATAAGGTCGGCTACGAAAGCGCGTCTCAATTCAATCGCGAATACGCCCGGCTGTTTGGCCTGCCTCCCGTACGGGACGCCGCGCGGTTCAAATCGCCCCTCGCCACACAGGGCGAGACCACCGCGCCACCGACAGCCTCATGACCGCCATTAACTGGCTGGAAAATCGGTAATGACCGTGCCCGCGATGCTTTGCGCAAACCCGTCGCCGAACACCTGCGACGGGGCCGCGAAACCCGCCCGCCGCTCACCGCCCAACACGCGACGGGCAGCTTCAACCGCCGCCAGCGGCGTGTAGGTGTAGCCGTTGACGGTTTCTATGACAGACCGCGCCATCGAGCCATCCGCCCCGGTGATCTCAACCGCCGCGCGGGCGCGATGGGCATCACGCTCCGCCGCATTGGGGCCATCGGGAAGCTGTGAGAGGTCGCCCTCCGGGAACGCTTCGCCCGAGAGGTGGACATACATCGTGATGTCGGGAATGGCGGTCGCATGCCACGCGGTCACGAGATCTCCGAAAGAGAGCGGCACGCAGAGCAGCGGTCCCTGGCCGAAATCAAACTGACGCGGCTGTGCATGAGGTGTCGCGACCAGTTCACCCTCCACCCTGGCGAGTACACCGGCACAGATGATTTCGCTGACGCTCATGGCCGAGCCCCGAGACATCGACCCCGGGACCTGCAGCGCGATTTTCAGCGAACGCGGTTGATTAACGCGCCTGGCGACATGCACTGCGAGCGAGTCCGTAGGCACCACGTCCCAGCCGACTCCTGGCAACAACATGACGTCGCGTGCAGCCGCTTCCGCCCCCAGTTGCTCGGCCAACCGGTACACGTTGATCTCTGCTGTGATGTCCAGATAGTCCACCCCGGCGTGGATGCAGGCGCGCATCAAAGGCTCGGCCGTGTGCGCAAAGGGCCCCGCGAAGTTGAGCAGCACCGAGATTCCTGACAGCGAAGCCGCGGCATCCCCGTCGGCATCGAACACCCGATAAGGCACGTTCAGTTCCGCAGCCAGTGCCTCTATTTGATGACGATTGCGCCCGGCGATTTCGAACGCAAGCCCTTGGGCTTTGGCGCGTTCTGCTGCCATGCGCCCGGTGTAGCCCGCGGCGCCGTAGATCAGAAGTGTGCTCATTGGGCGTGCTGCCATTTTTTGTAGACGAATTCGACGCTATAGCCGTCCGGGTCCAGCACATTGGCGGCGTAGTAATCAGGGTCGTAGTGCAAGCGTGCGCCCGGCGCGCCATTGTCCACCGCTCCGTGATCCATGGCGGCGGCGTAGGCGGCATCCACTTCAGCCTTGCTGTTGGCAACAAACCCGACGTGAACAGCACGTCCCTCGACAACCCCCTCACGCAGCCAGAAAAACACCCGGCCATTGGCGCCGAAGCCTTTCAGATCCGGATGACCCGGCGGGCCCTCCTTACCGTCGTAGTCCAGCCGCGCCGTAATGCCCAGCTCCCTCAACGCTGCGTGGTAAAAGCGGACGGAACGTGGGATGTCGCTCACTGACAGAAAAATATGGTCCAGCATGCTAAAAACCCTCCCGTGGTCAGATGTTGTAGCCGCCTGCAACTTCAAGGGTCTGGGCATTGATCCAGCCGCCCTCCTCCGACAGCAACATGGCAATGACGCGCGCGACATCCTCCGGCTCGCCCACTCTGCCGAGTGCGGTCTGCGCCGCCAGCATCGCTTCGAACTCATCGTCGAGGCCGCCGCCCAGTTCTGTGCGGATGGCGCCGGGTGATACTGCGTTGGCGCGTATCCGTCGTTCGGCAAATTCTTTGGCCATGTAGCGGGTCAGCACTTCAAGGCCGCCCTTGAACGCGGCATAGGGTGCAACGCCGGCCGTGGCCACTCGTGTCGTGGCGCTGGTGAGATTGACGATGCTGGCGTTTGCCGCCAGTAACGGCAGCAACGCCTGAGTCAGGAAGAACGGCCCTTTGAGGTGCACATTGAACAGCCCGTCGAACTGCGCTTCGCTGACCGTCGCCAAGGGGTTGAACAGGCCATAGCCGGCGTTATTGACCAGGCCACTCAACGTGGTGGCCGCCCAGGTTTCCCGAAGCGCCCCTACCACGGATTCGCGAAACGCCGCGAAGCTGCCGACGTCAGACACGTCGAGTTTCAGCGCAACGGCTTTCCCTCCAGCCTGTGCAATGCGCTCGACGACCGACGCCGCTGCTTGAGGGTTGGCGTTGTACGTCAGGATGACACCCATACCCCGTTTCGCCGCGTGTTCGGCGGCACTTGCACCGATCCCGCGGCTGCCGCCGGTAATAACGATAACGCCCATGTCGTGTTCCTCTGTGATTCAAACGTGACTCCACAGTACCCATCACAGCGTCCGAGGACGTGTCCGTTCCTGCTCGGAACCTGCCCGTTTCTGCTTTTCCCTTGCACGGCATGACGCTCAGCCCTCAGCATGCTGCCCATGGAAAAACAACTGAACGAACTCCGATCGCTTGCGGCCGGTGCTGAAAACCGTCGCACCGAAACAGGCATCCCCCGGGTGGCGATGGTCCAGGGCAAAATCCCCGAGCATCTGCTGGCGGCGGTCTATGACCCGATGATCAACGTGATCTTGCAGGGCAGCAAAAGCATGACCGTGGGGGATCGAACGCTCAGGTACGACCCGGCGACTTACTTCGTCATGTCCATTGATCTGCCTGCGGTGGGTTCGGTACATCCCTCCGCGTCGGGCGAGCCTTACCTGGCGGTCAGCCTGACGCTGGACCCGGCGGTGCTCGCCACGCTGTTCGCTGACCTGCCCAAACCTGCCAGCCGCGCTGAACAGGATGCAGGGTTTTCCGTCGCGTTGATGACAGATGAGCTGATGGATGCCTGGGTGCGAATGCTGCGGCTGATGGGCGACCCGGAAGCGATCGCCGCCCTCGCCCCGGTCTATGAACGGGAAATCATTTTCCGCGTGCTTCAGGGCCCGCTTGGCTGGATGTTGCGCGAAATCGCCGCGCCGGACAGCGCCATGGCCCGGGTCAACCTGGCCATTCAGTGGATCCGCCGTGACTTCGCCCAACCCCTGGGCGTGGAGCGCCTGGCCGAGCGCGCTTCAATGAGCGTTTCGGCGTTCCATCGGCATTTCAAGGCGGTGACCCACCTCAGCCCCTTGCAGTACCAGAAGCGGGTACGCCTTCTACAGGCCAGAACGCTGATGGTTGCCCATGCCAAGAGCGTCATGGCCGCCGCGTTCGAGGTCGGCTACGAAAGCGCCACACAGTTCAGCCGTGATTACACCCGGGTATTCGGGCTGCCTCCCGCTCGGGATGCCGGGAGGATTCTCAGGGATACGGGGCTGGTCGGGCGGTGAAAGCACAGAGTACGAATGTATGCAGTGAAGAAAAATTCGGCAGAACTGCCCAAACTCAAGATTTTCTGATGGGACTGAAGGAAAATTGCGCGGCCATGGCCGCGGTGAAGGATTTCTCCTGAGAGGTCCAGTGCATGTGCCAAACAGCAGGAATCGTAGAAGCTTTCCAGTTTTTTACAGGAGTAAAAATCCATGACCTGCCTGATCCGCAAGGCAACGGACAAGGACGCCACCGCGATCAGCCGCGTCATCGTGGCCGCCCTGCGCGAGTCCAATCGCCAGGACTATTCCGCCGCCGTCATTGCGCAGGTGGAACTGAGTTTTTCCCCGTCGGCGATCCTGCGCTTGCTGGCGCAGCGGCAGGTGTACGTGGCGACCCACGGCGAAGACATCATTGCCACGGCGAGCCTCGATCAGGCCACCGTCCGCAGCGTATTCGTCGCCCCCGCCTGCCAAGGCCGAGGCGCCGGTCGCGCGTTGATGGCGGTGGTTGAATCAGCCGCCGCCATCAACGGCGTCAGTCAGTTGCGCGTGCCCTCTTCTATCACGGCCGAGGGCTTCTACCGGTCGCTTGGCTACTCAACCATTCGCGATGAATACCATGGCGAGGAGCGGACGATCATCATGGAGAAGTCGCTGACGTCTGCGGCCTAGTCAGCGACGCCACACCCGCCCTTCTGCGCTGACCAACCAGGGCGAACTGTCCGCAACAATCCGCACACCGCCGACCCAACTCTCTGCCGGATCAAGATCAAGCCAGTTCAACTCCCCGCGCACTACCCGCTCACCCTGCGCCGTCAGCCGGACAAGGCGCCTGGGCCATTCGCTGCCCGGTTGTTCGTGCAGCAGCGGTTGCGGTGCATCGATGAGAGGTCTCAGCAGCGCATGAAACATCATGTCGCCCAGATACGGCAGCGGCTCATAATTATGCATCAAATGACCGAAGACCTTGCCGGCGGGCATTTCGCCTTTCTCCGCGAGAATGCGCAGGATCAATCGCTGGGTCAGGCTCAAGCCATCCTCGGCGCCGGGCAGTTCTTGCAGCTGCCTCGCCAACGCGGGGCCGAGCAGCGGCAGCGCCGAATGGTGTTGCGCCGCAAGCTCGGCCCAGCGACTTGGATCGGGGGCGGTGTAGGCGGCCCATACCTGCCGGGCCAGTGCCAAGGCCTCCTCACCGATGGCGCGGCGCTGGGGCCAGAGCCAGGCGAGTACGTCCGGGGCCAGTTGCCCGATGCCGATGAATCGCTCGACGCCGGGCACCCGATTGATCTCGATCAGCTCCAGCCTGCGCGGCACGCTGGGCAAACTCGCTAGCAGTCGAACCAGAAACAGTTGATCGTACGCATCGCCCTCGCACCACAGCACCAGTTCACTGTCGGCATTCAGGCGTGCCAACGCGTCACGCTGCATCGCCTGGCGCTGCTCGGCGTCACGGGGTGACAGCCCAAACGCCTGCTCGGCAAACGCGGCACGCCCCGCCCAATACTCATCGTCGGGCAGCGCGGGCACCGGGCCCATGACCATGGGGTCGTCGAACATCTGGAACGACCCTGCAAAGCCGGCAACCCGCAGGCTACGCTCGATGTCGTTGCCACAGCGCCAGTGCTGAACCTGTGCTTCACCCGTCGCCGCGAAGTCCGGATGACGGGCGGCAAACGCGACGGCGTCGGCATGGGCGATCAATTTGGGCCAACTGGCGAACCCCGCCTCGCGGGCCACCAGCCATTGGGTGTCGGCGAGCCGATAGTCGGGGCCCGGCAGGCCCATCGCGCGCAGTTGCGCCCGGGCTTCATCCGCTTCGTTGTTTTTCAGGGCTTTGAGAAGACGTTTTGCGTGCTTGCGCAGCGCAGGTAGATCGAGCAGACCGTGTTGACGGGACGCATTAGTGGCAGGCATGCCAACTCCTTAAAGGGCTCGGTCCGCCGACAAGCCGGGAGCTGGAATGAATGATTGGGGAAACGCTTGCCTTGGGAAACCCCTTCGCGCGGACCGCAGGCGCAGCAGACGCCCGGAGGCCGACTTTAGCGGGAAGGTCTTGAGGATGCAAAGGTTGGCGCGGGAATTGGGTTCGGGAATGGAACGGCATCACGCCGTGAGTGCTACCCCACGGCGCGTGCATCCCTCGGTTTGCTGCCCGTTCTCGCGCACGGGCAAGGATGGGCCTGACGTTACGTCAAACGAGCGCAATCTCCGGATGATCCTGAGCCACGCCTACCAGCGCCACCGACACGGCATCCGCTGTGGTTGAGGCGCTGGCCAGCGACGCCGGGGCGTCGGCAAATACCATCGCTTTTGAAGGGAGACCGGCTTTGAAATCACCGTCCAGCACCAGTTCGAACCGATGCCCTTGCACGTCTGCGTCCAGGTCCTTCAGGTAAACCCGGGTGTGCTCGGCGTTGGTGGTGAATTTCAAGGTGCCGTCATGGCCGTCGCCAAATCCGGTAAAGCCGAGGCCCGAGACATCGATGGTGTCGTGAGCGGCATCGAAGTCGCCGATGCGGTCGGCATGGCTGGCGGTCGCTGTTCTGTAGCTGTCGGACACCGAGGCAAAGCGGAACAGGTCCGAACCTGCGCCGCCGAACAGCACGTCCGCATCGGCGCCGCCGATCAGGGTGTCGTTGCCGCTGCCGCCGAGCAATCGGTCATGGCCGGCGCCGCCCCACAGCAGGTCCGCGCCCGACCCACCGTTCAATGTGTCTGCCCCGTCCCTGCCATTGATGGAGTCGGCCTTGGCCGTGCCATCGAGGGAATCGCTGGCACTGCCGCCGTCGATGGCATTCAGCACGGGGTTGGTCCCGACGTGGTCACCCGCGCCTTGCAGCGATACCAAACCCTGCTGCAGATGAGCGAAGGTGTTGCCATAAACCGAATTGCTGCCTGACTGGCCGCTCTCCTCCGCCACGCCGAAAGTGCTTTTGTCGCCGCCCGTGATGATGTTGTCGGCGAAGGTGTTGTGGTCAGACGGATGAACCTTCCCGGAGACGCCGCCGCGATCGTCGAACGGCTGGATCAGCACTTCAGGAATGCCGGCTTTCTGCGCGTTCTCGTGAATGAGATTGCCGCGGACTTCGACGTCCGTGCTGCCATAGACACGCACGCCGGACGTGCCGTTGTGGTGAATATCCACGCCGCTGATGTCAACGCCATTGGACAGTTTTACCAGCACGCCTTCAGCCGCGTTGCCGTCGACCTCGCCGCCCTCGATGGTGATGTGATACGGCGAGGGAATGTTTTCGCTGCCGCGCTGGACGACGATGCCGCCGCCGCCATTGTCGCGGGAAACGTTGTTCAGCAGCGCCAGATCGTGGGTGGTCGTGACGATGTTGAAACCGTGGCGGTCATTGTCGTAGGCCAGGTTATTGCGAAACGTGCTGTCGATCAGGTAGTCGGCAACGAACCCGTCCAGCCCGTTGCCGTGGGACACGCTGTTTTCGATGAGCATGTTCGCCGTGCGCTCGTGGGGGTCGAAGCCGTAGCCCGAGCAATCGCGAATCTCCACGCCGGACAGCGTGACATTGGAGTCCTGACCCGGCTGGCCCGGCAGAAAGCCGTTGTACCAGCCATCGACCTTGCCGCTGGTGGCATCCCGGTTGCCGTCGAGGGTGAGGTTGCTGACGCCGAAATCGTGGGTCGCCTCGCCGCTCGCCGAGCGGATGATGCCGGTGACCGCCTGGTCGGTGCCGTCTGCCAGCTTGAGCACCGTGGCGCCCATGCCGTCGCCCTTGATGAACACGTTGCTTTTGAGCATCAGCGCACCGTCGGCAGGCTTTCCGCCCGGGGTCAGGGTCCAGGTGCCGGCAGGAATATAAACATCGCCACCACCGGCTTTTGCCGCCGCGTCGATGGCGGCTTGGATGGCTGCGGTGTCAGAGGTATGTCCATCGCCAACGGCGCCGAAATCCCGGACATTGAATTGCAGTGTCATAACGTGCTCCGTTTTGAATGAAGAGACGGGGGCAGTATGGGCATGCTGTGTGAAAGGCGGGTCATCTGACGGGACAGGTGACGAGCGGTGGGGTCGCGTGCGTTTCGTAGGACCGGCTTTAGCCGGGAAGGCGCCAGGTGATTCACCGCGCCATGTGCAGTGGTCACACCGGCGTCTTCCCGGCTGAAGCCGGTCCTAACGGGGATCGCGGTACCCGGGAAGTCCGCCATTCACCCGGCCTTCAACTCCCCATCCTGCTCAAACCGCTGCTGCAGCAAGTGCCGCGCTGCTCCTGCGTTGAGGTAGGTCCCGATCAGTTCGGCCAGTTCGGGGATCTTGAGCTTTTTGTCATCGCGGCAGAACTGGGAGAGGGGCAGCATCAGCCAGCGTTTCTTCTTGTTGAGCACGGCATCGGGTGAGAAGAACGAGCGTGGGGTCAGCTCGGGCAGCGGCGCGTCGTGTTCAAGCAGAACAGTCAGCATGAGCACATTGCCGACGTGAAGGCTGAAATCGGCGATGTCGCGAATCGGCAGCGGCGCTTTGAGGTTGGCGAACACGAAGTGATCCGGCGTCAGCAGCAGCGCCGTTTTATTAGCGCGTCTGAAGAAGCGCAATCCAAAGGGCAGCGTGCACAGCGTGATGAGCAGAGCGACGCCGCCACCGACAAAAAACGGCTGCGGATCACGTCCTGCCACCCCCGAAAACAGCAGTGGGGCAAGCAGCAGAACCAGCCCCGCCAGCGCCGACAGGCCACTGAATCCGAGCAGGATCTGACCCCGCAGGCGGGCCCCTTCGTGCAGTGCAACGTCGCCGGTTACGTTGCCGGCGTGGGTGCGCAACGTCTCCACGATCGCAGCGTCCTGCTGAACATGATGGCTCAGATAATCGTCCGTCAGGCGGCTGCGCAACACGTCGGGCCGCGCGAAGTACCGATCGATCGCCGCACAGGCTTGCGTTGCATCCAGGGGCCGCGTGCCCGTGCGCACGGCATCGTCGATGGACACCTTGAGAGACGCCACGCGCTCGCCGTTCGAAGGATGGGTGTCTGACGGGTGGGGCAGCTGCGTGGCCATCTCTTCTTCCGGCAGGGTCAGCGGCAGCGCAGCCATCTCATGCAGAAGTGCCGTGGGCAGATCCTGAACGGCGCTCTGCTCGGGGGTGACATGAGTGGCTTGGGCGATATGAGTGGCCAGGCGGTCCTGAAGCAGCGGATCGATGGCGGAAATACGCACCAGCGCCGACGCGGCAGCCAGATTGCCCGCCAGCTGCGCACCGGCGGCATCGGCTTCCAGCTCGCGCACCCGGCTCCAGTGCATCACCGCGTGGTCGAAGCTTTCCATGAAGTAGGCACCCAGCATGAAGGCCGGGTGCAGGGTCGCCCGTTGCAGCCATTCGCTGTCGACCAGGGTCTGGCCGATCACCACCAGGCTGCGCTCGATGCCGTGGTAGATCGGCACGAAGCTCATGCTGAACTCGGTGTCCGCGCCGGCAAAATGCCCTAGCTCGTGACCGATGACGGCAGTAGTCTCGGCTTCATCAAGGATGCCCAGATACACCAGCGGCACATGCAGGGTGCGGCCCGTCAAGGTGGTGTTGGCCGGCGCCAGGGCGATGTCGCCGGAAGTGACGTAAAAGCCGGCGGCCATGCCCAACACGATGTGATCCGGCGGCAGTGCGCCCAGTTTCAGGGCCAGATCCTTCACGTAAGCCCAGAGCACCGGGGCCTGTTCGGCGGTGACGGCCTCTCCCATCACATCCATCGGCGTAGGCTGGAACATGTTGAGCATGACGCGCAACTGCGTGCCCATTTGCCAGATCGAATACAGGCAACCCGCGACAACTACCATGGCAGCGAACATGAATTTCATTTCGCCGGCGGACAGTCGCCCGGCGTGCCAGAGATTCAGCGCCTCGAAGGCGACGATGGCGGCGATGGCAGCCCCCATGACCACCACATGCCCCACCAGCACGAAGGGCAGCAGTTTGGTCACACGGGTAAAGCCATGCAGCAGTTGTTCCCGCGAATGCATGGCGCGCCGGCCTGCCCAGTTAAGGCCGAACAAGCCAAGCCCGCCCACCAGGGCAGCCAGCAATCCCAGCGCGATGCCCCCTGTTGCGAGCCAGACCATGACGTTGCTCAGCGGCAGCAGTGTGCCCAGCTCGTCCTGCAATCCGGCGACGCGGGCCAACGCCTCGTTGACTTCAATTTTCTCGCCGTCGCCGACGTCGACCATTACTGGGCGCGAACCGCCTTTGGCGGCAATGGCTTGCAGCTCCGGACGCGCTTCATTGAGGTCAGCCTGATAGCCCGCGTAGACCTGGCGGTCCTCGGTGCTGCGTTGCAGCTCCCAGACCCCAAACAGATTCAGCGCCAGCGGGAATAAAACCAGTACAGCGATGAGCTTCAGCTTTTTCATGGGGCGACCCTTTCCACAGCGCCGCCGAGTGCCATCCCTGGCGCGCGCCTGCTTCCCTGGACAAAGGGTCTGATGCCCTTTGCGTGCTTTACACAACCAAGGGATAACTCACCCTCGGTGCCGTTATCAGGTCCGGATTCAGCGACCCAGCAACACGGCCTGCATGCGTGTCTGCGCTTCCTGAACCACCTTGGCCTTGGCATTCAGGTCCTGCAACAGCGTGTTCAATTCAGCCTGGACCTTGGGGTCCGTCACTTGAATCACCGAGCCATTGATCTGGATCTGCGCCTTGTGAGCGTCGACGTAGTCCGCCACTTTGAGGCCCGATTCGAAGGTGCCATTGACTTGCGGCATGACGGTCAGGAGCGTGTTGGCCGGGACGGTCACCGTGCGATCGTAGGCGCTGTCATACACGGTTTTCAGATCGTCCGGCTGCTTGAGCTGGGCATGGGCGGCGTCAGCTTTCGCCAACTGTTGCTTGAGCTGTGCGACCAGATCGTTCACGCCGGTTTGCACCGTCTTGAGATCATCGCGGCGCTCAATCACGTCGCCCAATGAATGGAACGCGCCTTTCTGCACGAAGCCGTTGAGGGGTTTCATGCTGGCGTCCATACCACTGTTGAAGTCAGTGATCACGGCATAGTGCTGGGTGTAATCGCCGAAAGACTTAGATTCTTCCGGTGTCAGTTTGGGCACGTGGACGCCCGGCTTGTCGATGATGCGGGTTTGCAGGAACTGCTTGAACGCGGCGCGCTGGTCAGGCTCGCTGCTGCCGCAGGCGGTCAGGAGCAGCGGCAGTGCGAGGGCGAGTAACCAGTGGCGGCTGAATGAGACGGTCATTGTCGGGGAATCTCCAGGGAGTGAAAAAAGCCGTTGGCAGAGAAATCTTGCTTCGGGGCGGTACAGCGTTCGGGTTCGTCCGGCAGTTTGTCGAGGCGGATGAACCGTCTGTAAGCGTGATGCTAGATAGCTTACGCAAAAATAAATTCCCTTTGGATCCTATTATTTTGTAATTTTGCGAAATGTTACGCAGTCGGCGCAGTGGGTCCGAACGAGCACTTGAACCCTGCACGCCGATCATTCTCAAATCCGCGCACACCCGCTCCGGGCTCAAGGAAGACAACATTCATGACACCCAACGCGTTTATCGCAGCCCCAGGCTCCCCAAGCCTGCACACAGGAACTCGCCCATGATCGTCGGTATTGACCTCGGCACTACCAACAGCCTGGTCGCGGTCTGGAAAGACGATGCCAGCGTGCTGGTGCCGAACGCGCTGGGCGAGCTGCTCACCCCCTCCGTGGTCGGGCTGGACGATGAGGGCCGGATTCTGGTCGGGCAAGCCGCCCGCGAACGCCTGCACACCCACCCTTCCCTGACCACTGCGTTGTTCAAACGGCACATGGGCAGCGCCCACCAGACCGCCCTCGGCAATCATATATTCCGTCCTGAAGAGCTTTCAGCGCTGGTGCTCAGAAGTCTCAAGGAAGACGTCGAGCGCGCCTATGGCGAGACGGTCGTTGAGGCGGTCATCAGCGTGCCCGCCTATTTCAGCGATGCTCAACGCAAAGCCACGCGCATCGCGGGAGAACTGGCAGGCCTGAAGGTCGACAAGCTGATCAACGAGCCCACCGCGGCAGCGCTGGCGTTCGGCTTGCCGCAACACGGCAAGGAATGTTCATTTCTGGTGTTCGATCTGGGTGGCGGGACGTTTGACGTGTCGATCCTCGAGCTGTTTGAGGGCGTGATGGAAGTCCGCGCCAGTGCGGGGGACAACTTCCTCGGTGGCGAAGATTTTGACCGGCTGCTGGCCGAGGCCTTCGTTCGCGTCCAGGCCGACCAGCCAGGCTTTCCCGCCCCCGAATCCATCGCCCACGCGCTGCATCGCGAAGCCCAGCGCCTGCGCATTGCCCTGGGCCAGGTCCGCAGCGACGCGTTCGTGCTGCGGGTGGACGGCCAGCAGTGGCAGCAAACCTTCACTCAAGAGGACATGGCCGCGCTGTATGTGCCGTTGCTCGAACGGCTGCGCAACCCGGTCGAACGCGCCATGCGCGACGCCAGGCTGCAGATCGGCGATCTCGACGAAATCCTGTTGGTCGGCGGCACCACGCGTATGCCACTGGTGCGCAAACTGGCGGCGGGCATGTTCGGGCGCTTCCCTTCGATTCAGCTCAACCCCGACGAAGCCGTGGCCCACGGTGCGGCGATACAGGCGGCGTTGAAATCCCGGGATGCGGCCCTGGAAGAAGTCGTGCTGACGGACGTCTGTTCCTACACCCTGGGTATCGAGGTCGCAGAACGGGTCGGCCAGCACCGTGAGTATGGGCACTATCTGCCGATCATTGAGCGCAACACCACCGTACCCGTCAGCCGGGTGAAGACCGTTTACTCCGCCGACGCAGGGCAAACCGGCGTGACGGTGAGCATCTTCCAGGGCGAAAGTCGTCTCGTGCGCGACAATATTCCACTGGGCGAACTGGAGATTCCTCTTCCGCCCCACAACAAGGGCAACGTCGATCTCGACGTGCGCTTCACCTACGACAACAACGGCATTCTCGAATGTCAGGTCACGATTCCCGGCACGGGCGATGCGTTCGCACTGGTGATCGAAAACAACCCCGGCGTGCTCAGCCCTGAGGAAGTTGCCGAACGCCTGCAAGCGCTCGCTGCGCTCAAGGTGCATCCGCGCGATCAGCAGATCAATACGCTGTTGATGGCGCGCCTGGAGCATCTCTATCAAGAGAGCCTGGGAGCACGCCGCGAACTGATCGGTGACTGGGCAAGCCAGTTTCAGCGCGCCCTCGAAAGTCAGGACGAGCGCCTCATCCGGCAGACGCGCACGGAGCTGAACGAGCGGCTCAAACAGCTGGAACATGGCGGGTGGCAATGACCCATGGACACAACGTTCGATTGCTGGAAGATTCTCGACCTCCCTGCCCGCTCCGACGAGCGCAGTGTTAAACGCCAATACGCCAGACTGCTGAAGGTTACCCGTCCGGACGAAAATCCGGTCGCGTTCCAGCAACTGCGTGAGGCCTACGAGCGCGCGTTGCAACTGGCGCGCGACGGCGACGATGGCGTTGGCAGCGACGCTTCGTTTGTACAGGCTTCGGCAGCGCCTCTGGTGCAAAGGCCTGCGCCGGTCACCCGGCCAGTGGTGCGTTCCGCTCAGGAGCAGGCCGCCGAACTGCTCGAAACGTTCGACGATGCTGCCGTTGATCAGTGCTGGAATGAGGCGATCGCACGGGGCATCGAATCGACCGTCGAGACCCTGCTGTTCATGCGTTGCGTCCAGGCGCCGGACGCCCACCCGAACCTGTTGCATTGGGGCCTTGAAACCCGCCAGTGGCTGACGCCGTGGCAGCAAATTCGCCCGCGGGAGGCCGATCAGCAGCGGCTTGGCCATCTGCTCTCCATGGGGTTGTACCGCAGGCTGGAGCAATACATGGCGGCCGGCGAAGAAACACGCTTCATCGGGTGCCTTGAGCACCGCAGTCGACAAGGCTGGCTGGGCGATTTAGCGCGTCGCCAGACGCTTCACGTGCAGGTGCTCGATCTTTTTCTCGAACATAAGCACTGGTCCCCCGCTTTGTTTCAAAGGATTCGGCAGCTGTTCGCCTGGGACAGCGAGTCAGCCGTTGTCCCCATCGTTGATGAGCAATGGCACGCGCTGCTCTGGCGCTGCGAAGAGAAGAAATGGGTGGACGAATTGCGTGCGCTGGTGCGCCAGGGCGAGGAGCATCCCAACCCACGCGCCAATGCTGCTGC
This sequence comes from Pseudomonas sp. HP_12, assembly GCF_055283955.1. NCBI lineage: Bacteria > Pseudomonadati > Pseudomonadota > Gammaproteobacteria > Pseudomonadales > Pseudomonadaceae > Pseudomonas > Pseudomonas sp. HP_12. The sequence continues at coordinate 205,152 of NZ_JBTOQG010000059.1, read as the reverse complement.
GCTGTTCCTGACGGGTTCGTCGGCGGAACACCTGCAGGCACGCGTCGCGACATTCACCGAGGCTGACTGGCAGGCTTGCGAACAATTATCCGAGGACTTCACGAAGCGGTTTCCCGACTGGGCTCGGAGGTTCCCGGACCATAATCCGTGGTTCTGGAAAGCACTGGTGGGGCCGGAAAGTCCGCCCCACGTCACGCAGCGGGCGGGCATTGTTCTGACTATTACCCTCGCACTGAATGGGATACTCGATGTCCCCGCCCCTCTCCTGCTCTTGGTGGTCATATCGCCGCTCATCTTGATGACAGGGCTGCTACTCACGTACATGGGCAAGAAGCTGTATGAGCACTGGGTCAGATTCTCGGAGTACTTCTACGATGAGGATCAACGCTTCAGCGCATGGTGCGCAAGCCATACACTGACGCGGAATCGGCGTTATCTGGTTATCCGCAACGGCGTACCGGTGCTGGCCCTGGCCTTTGTGCTCTGGAAATGGCTGGGACTTCTCGGGGTGGCCACCTACGTCATCACGGGCCTGATCGGCAGGCTGCAACCCAAAGGTGCAGTGCCAGTGGATCGCCAATATCGCTGGCGCAAGCCGCTGCAGGCGATCTACCGGATCGCCGGGCTCAGCCGTCTGCAGTGGCTGTTCTGCATCGTCATGGTGAGTGTGATTGCGTATGTGCAAATGGACATGCCCGGCACTCAGCTGACGCGAGGCACCTGAGACCGGGCCGCTTTCAGGAGAAGTCGCACGGAAGGGCCTGGCCGTAGAAAAAGAGGTCCCTTGACAGCGGTATCGCAGGACAACGCTACAGCCGAATGTCCTCCGGCCGCTGAATCAGTGCCTCGATCCGGGTGCCGGTGATCTGCTCTTCATTGGAAAACCCGTCGTACCGCGCCAGCTCGCCAAAACGGATGCCGGTGAGCGCCTCAATCTGGGTGACGCTGCGTCGATACGTCCTCAGTGCGCCAAACACCAGTTCCAGCTTGCCCAGCTCGCGAGTCTGGTCGATGACGTACGCGCTGGCCGAAGGCTTGCCGTCATTGCCAAGGAACGCGACGACTTTCCAGAAGGCCCGGGGGATTTGCACGCCCCGGTACAGCGGGTCGTCACTGCGCAGGACCGGCCCGGTAAACACCGTGGCCCGCTCTTTCCAGCGGCGGGTGTTGTCCAGGATGAAGTCTTCGAGCTCCAGCCAGGTTTTCTGGTTGAAGGCGGACATCTGCGGCGAGCAGTTGGTGAAGTGGAAGGTGTCCTGATTGGCGGTCTGCGCCTCGGCGCCCCAGTTGGGGTCCTGCCGGCGAACCAGATGGCCGCGATCCAGCAGGTTGTCGCGGTACAGATCGTCGCCAATCTGCGCCTCGACCGGCAGGCGACCGTCGTAGGCCCAGTTGTCCTGACTCCGCACGATCTCGACGCTGCTGCCACCCTCGATGTTCACGCCCACATACAGCGCAATGCGCCGACTCCGGGACATACTGATGGAGAAGTGGGTGTAATCCAGACGATTGCCCGGATTGCCCACCGGGAACACGTCGTCCGGCGTTGATGTCGTCGGCCAGGGCACGATGAATTCCCCGAGGAAATCGCCGCTGTAGCCTGAGCGACCTTCCAGTTGCGACGCCGGCGTGATCCGCCCGTGCGGGGTTGATCGCAGCGCGGTGGCATGGGATGACGGATCGGCGGTGATGGGCTGAAGATCAGCGAGACGGGGGCGGTGGGCGAGATCCACCTGAGCGTTATGTGTGGGCATCCTGCTACCTCTTGATTGATGGGGGTCCGTCGGACGGGCCCGGTTTAACACCGAACACGATCATGTGCCGCCAAGTGTGAATATCACATGACGTGAGGGGGGATCGGCTAACGGTGGGTTCACAGCACGAATTGATGTTGACCGAGAGGGCCCCTTCCCGGCTGAAGCCGGTCCTACAAAAGCATCGTATGCGTGCAGTGGGATTGGCGGTGACCTTGACCGTAGGACTGGCTTTAGCCGGGAAGCCTTTGATCTGATCTAAATGCGCTTTTGATCTTGATCTTCATACACGGCGAGTGCAGACGACACCAGTCGCGACTTGGGTGCAGGCTGAACGCAGGTCTCGCGCAGTGGGTCGAGCCGCATGGATGCGGCGAGAGCGCCGTCAGGACATGGATGTCCGTTCGGCGCGGGCCCACGGAGCGGGACCGGAGTGAAGGAACCGCGACGCAGGAGGGGCCCAATCAGGAGCACAAGCCCTTGGTTACTTGGGGCTTTATCAAGTAACTCGCCGAAGGCGAAACAGTCTGCCCCCAGGCAGACGCTCTTGATCTTCCATCAGCCGCACCACTGCCGGCAATGGACAGCGAGCGTGAGTCGTCACGACCCAATCCTTGCTATCATCCGCCCCCGCGCGCACGAATGATCGAGAGCCCCGCCTGCCGTTCGGAACCTGCGCCAAACGATCAGCTCGCAAAACCGGTTAACGCCCCAAAGGAACCCGAATGCAACACGTCACGTTGAACCGTTTCTACGCTGGGGTGCTCGCGCTGTTGCTGTGCGTCACCCTGCCCGCTTTCGCACAGGCCGCGGCGGCGCAGGTCGCGCCACAAACCGCACCGCAGGCCGCGAGCCAACCTGATGCAACGCCGGAAGTCGAGGCGCCAAGCCTGGATGACCTGAGCGAACAGCTCGACCAGATCCGGCAGAAAGTCACCGTCAGCGCCAACGATGACCTGCTGTCGAGCCTGCGCCAGGCCGCATTGCAGGTGCAGAAGCAAGCCGATGATCTGATCGCCAAACAGGCGGTCGACATCGAGCACCTGAACGATCAGCTGAACATTCTCGGCCCGGTGCAACCGGACGAAGCGCCCACCCTGACCAGCCAGCGCAAGGCATTGACCGCCCAGAAAAACGCGCTGGTCAGCGACGAACGCCAGACCAATACCTTGAGTCAGTCGGCACGGGACCTGGCCACGCAGATCTTCAGCCTGCGCCGCAGCCTGTTCGACTCGCAAATCAGCACGCGCACGGCCAGCCCTCTCAGCTCGGCGTTCTGGTCGACCCTGATTCGCCCGACCGATGACGACCTCAGGCGCATGAACGGCCTGCTGGACGACGTCCGCAGCGTGTTCACCAGCGCACTGGCGCCCGGCAACCGCATGCTGTTTGCCAGCGTAGTGATCGGCGCGCTGCTGATCTGGGTGGTGGTGCGCCGCCTGCTGGAGAGCCTGCTGATCCGCCTGATGGTCCGTTGGTTGCCCGAGGGTCGTCTGCGCCGCAGCGCCCTGGCCCTGGCCGTCGGTCTTTCGACCGTGCTCACCATCACCACTGCCACCTCCCTGCTGCGCTGGGGCATCACCAGCCATGCAGTGCTGAGCAACGACGTGGTCAATCTCCTCGACCAACTGCAGACGCTGATCACCTTCTGCGCCTTCATCGTCGGTTTGGGCCGCGCGCTGTTGATGCTGCCGCACCCCTCGTGGCGCCTGCCGAAGATTCCTGACGAGATTGCCACGGCCATGGGCCGCTTTCCCCCTGTGTTGGCCCTGGCGCTGATGGTCATCGGTACCCAGGAGCGGATCAACAGCGTCATCGCCAGCAGCCTGGCGCTGACCGTCGCAGTCAACGGCCTGACCGCACTGGCCGTTTCGCTGGTGTTTTTCTTCGGCCTGGTGCGCTACCGCCGCACTCGCCGCCGCTTTGCAATCGAGCGTCCGGGCGGCCTCGCCGGGTTGATCCCCTTCGTCGTCGCGGTGTGGGTCGGATTGAGTTTGCTGGCGTTGCTGAGCGGGTACCTGACGCTGGCCTACTTCCTTGCGGTCAAGCTGCTCTGGATGAGCGTGGTGGCATCGACCGCCTACCTGCTGGTGGCGTTCTTCGGCGACGTCTGCGAAACCCTCCTGTCGCCCAAGCAACCGGGCGGCATGGCACTGGGTTCGGCACTCGGCCTGTCCCCGCGCCATCAGGCCCAGGCGAGCACCATTCTGGCGGGCGTAGGCCGCAGCTTGCTGTTGCTGGCCGCCGTGCTGCTGGCCTTTCTGCCCTCGGGTTCAAGCCCGGGCGAGTTGCTCGAAAGCTTCACCCAGATGGAAGTCACCAACAAATCCCTGGGCAACCTGAACATCGTTCCAAGCGACATTCTCATGGCACTGGGTTGCCTGGTACTCGGCATGCTGGGCGTGCGCGTGCTGAAGGAATGGTTCGGCGAACGGCTGCTGCCGGAAACCAACATGGACGCCGGCATGCAGGCGTCCCTGGTGACCCTGATCGGCTACATCGGGTTTGTGCTGGTGATTGCGGTGGTGATGTCCACCCTGCACATCAGCCTGACCAACCTGACCTGGGTGGTGAGCGCCCTGTCGGTGGGGATCGGTTTTGGTTTGCAGGCCATCGTGCAGAACTTCATCTCGGGCTTGATTCTGCTGACCGAGCGGCCAGTCAAGGTCGGGGACTGGGTGAGCCTGGCGGGGGTCGAGGGCGATATTCGCCGGATCAACGTGCGTGCCACTGAAATCCAGATGTCCGACCGCTCCACGGTGATCGTGCCGAACTCGCAGTTCATTACTCAGAACGTGCGCAACGTGACCATGGGCAACGCGCTGGGCGTAGTCGGGATTTCCCTGACGCTGCCGCTGGAAACGGATGTCCTGCAGATCCGCGAACTGCTGTTGCAGGCGTTTACCGAGCACGAAGCCGTCCTCGATACGCCAGCGCCTTCGGTCACCTTCAAAGACCTGACCAACACGGGCCTGATCATCAGCGCCAGCGGTTACGTCAACAGCCCGCGCTCGGTCGGCAGTGCCCGAAGCGACCTGTTGTTTACCGTGCTGGGCCGCCTCCGGGAAATGGGCATCGCGTTGTCCGCACCGCAGAGCATGGTGTTGATCAACGACGGGCTGAGCAAGGAGCAACCGCCGGCAGTCGCTGATTGATCACCCCGCCCCATTAAGACACGCGGCGCGGCAGTCGACCCTTTCATGACTGTCACGCCGCGCGACCACCGGAATCAGCTTACGTCTTTGTTCGGGTCTTCGGCATGGGCCCAACGATAATCCAGACGCGGCGCAAACACTTTGATCCGGCGTTTGATCTTGATCAGGATCGGGTCATGCACCGGCTCCGGGTCTTTCAGGAAGGCGGTCAGCACGGCGCTCAGTGCGTACAAGCCGCAGAATGCCCAGACCACCCCTTCAATGCCGTAACTCTCATTAAAGATCGCGACCACCGCCGGGCCAACCCATGTGGACGCCCCTGCCCCCAGGCTTAGCACCGACAGCGCCGCGGCCTTGTTATTCGGCGCCAACGCGGGTGCGAGTGCCGACAGCGGCACGAAACACGCCAGGGTCAGGCCGTAAAAGGCACCGAAGATCGAAGCGATCAGGAAATCGTGGGGAAACGCCTGGGGCATAAAAAAGAACAACGGCGTGCTGATCGTGCTGCCCACCGCGCCGAACCACAGGATCGTGTTGCGATAGCCGATCTTGGTGCTGATCACGCTTGAGCTCAGATTACCGATGATGTTGAACACGAAGACGATGGTCAGCAGGCGTAGCCACTCTTCCAGGGTGAAGCCGACGGTGTGCATGAAGAACCCGGGCATGACCACCAGAAAACCGAACATCGACGAGGTGTTGATCACCCGGACGAGGGCGGCCAGCGAGACTTTCGGACGCGTCCACATGATGGTGATGTTCTTCGCCATCGACACCATCGGCCGCTCACCCTCGGGCGCCAGTCGACGCATGCCGTGGGCTTCACGCATCCCGATCAGACCAATCGCGCCGCCGATGACCACCAGAGCAAAGGATAACCAGAAGGTCTGCAATGCGCCGATCAGCGGGATGGCGGCGCTCGCCACCAGAGAACCCAGCATCGGCAGGCCCGCAGCGTAAGCCACCCAGAACCAGCCCACGGCCATGCCCATTTTGCGGGACGGCGTTGACGCTGCGATCCACACCAGAAAGCCATAAGCGAACAATGGATAACCGAAGCCGCGCAGGCCGTAGGTCAGGAGAATCATCGAGTAGCTCAGTTCCTGCAATCCGTAGATCAGGAACAGCACTTCAAACACGCTCCAGATGACCAATCCCAGGAACATCACCCGTTTCGGGCCCCAGATATTGGAGAGCGCACCGGCGAGCCAGGAGGAAATCCCGACCGTGACGCCGTAGAGGGTGAAGATCATGGCGATTTCGTCGCCGGGCATGCCGCGTTCACTGAGGAAGGGCGAGAGGTATCCGAGTTCCACGCCATCGCCGATCATGAAGATCAACAGACCGACAAAGCCCCAGAACATGGGATAGGGAATTCCGACTTTTTCGCAGAATCGAGAGAGTGGAGTGTTCGGAGTGGATTGATCGCTCAATTTTCCGTTCCTTTTTTGATGCACGGCGTTTGGTCGCGCCGAATGAATGGCCTCGATGAGGTTGAAAGGCAGATGGGTGGCACAGATTTCCGCTTCGGGCAGCGAGCAAACTGGCTTGATGGGTAGCGCGCGGGGGTCAGACGTGACATCAGCTATCGTCGACCCATTAATCTATGTTTTTTCTAGATTTTCGAGCCCGAAGCCAGCTTTTTATGCCAGATGAATCGATTAAGCACAACCGAGCCGGGCTGCATTGGGTGCGACAACATGCCCGGTTGTATCGTCTGAGGGGTAGAGGGACTGGGCGGTCGGGTGTTGAAGCTTGCGCATGAAAATAAATCAATCTTTTTCTTCAAGATGGCTCTGGTCCGCTCTTCTCGGCGGTTTCACCAAGCCGATGCCGCGCTTCAGGCAGGCGCGGGCAAGGGGGCGGCCAGTGAAATGCTGATCAACTTTGCCTGTCAGCCCCTCGCTGGCCACCTGTTCAGACCGAATCCGCCGTGCTCTCCTCGGCGTCGTGACACCTGAAGAGGACTGCCCTTTTCTATTATTCATAACTCTAGATACATCTTCCTCCTTGATCTAACATCGAACGACTTTCACCATCCGCCCCACACTTCACAGGGAGCTGCTGGTGAAAAGCAGGGAATTAATTGCAGAGTTAGAGGCCGCGGGCTGGACCTTGGCTCGAATCAGAGGCAGCCATCACGTTTACACACATCCGTGCAGCCCCAACTCCATCCCGGTCCCGCATCCGAAGAAGGACCTTCCCATCGGAACGATCAAAAGCATCAGGAGGCGGGCATGTCTATTACCTCTGGCACCCACTTGATCCTAGCGCAGGAGCACACCATGCAATATCCCATCGCCATCGAATGGGGCGACGAGACGACGGCTGTCGGCATACAGATTCCGGACATTCCCGGCGCGGTGACGGCTGGCGACACGTTCGAAGACGCTTACAACGCCGCGGTCGAAATTGCCCATATTTGTCTTGAAGAACGGGTTGCCGACGGTCACGCCGTGCCGATGCCATCATCGGCTCGAGCGCATCATGATAATGACGATTACGCAAACATGGGTTGGGGCATGATCGAGATCGACATCACCCCTTATCTGGGCAAGACCGAGAAGGTCAATGTCACCTTGCCGGGGTTTGTCATACAGCGCATCGACCGTTATGTTCGCGACCACAACGTCAAAAGCCGCTCTTCGTTTTTGGCCGATGCGGCCCTGGAAAAAACTCGGGCGGGTCTGAATAGAAAGTGACCGCAGCAATACCACGCGCACCGGGTGGGACCGGCTTTAGCCGGGAAGGCCTCAGGTGCGTCACACCGCAAACTGATGGAGTCCACACCGGCCTCTTCCCGGCTGAAGCCGGTCCCACTACAAAGCATCGTGTCCAGTGTAGGACCGGCTTTAGCCGGGAAGGCGTCCGATCTCGCACCCCACAACTGATGGCCTCACCGAGATGGGCGGATTTTCCTGCACCACCCCCAGGACGAGGGGTTGGTGAAAGCGTCACGCATCTGCCCGGCCGTTATCCTGCGGGCATCGGCGTCAAAAGCGAGCGCGGTTCGCAAAGCAGGCCAACCATGCCTGGGTAAGTGGCGTGGCGGTTTCAACCCGGCTTCCAGGTGCTGATCACGGGCCTGATTCGAAGGTAGATGCCGGAAGGGGTGTCTGCCGCTTGCCAGTTCGTAGATCACACAGGCCACCGCGTAGACGTCAGCACTTGTCGAGAGCTGTTGGTGCTCAAGCAGCTCAGGGGCAGCGTAGCCTGGGGTCCAGGCATTGAAGCGCTCGCGACTCAAATGCGGCAAGCCGGGTAATACGCCCTCCTCGGCCCTGCCAAGACCGAAGTCGAACAGGCGCACGCCCTCTTCACTGAGCATGATGTTGCTGGGTTTGATATCACCGTGAACCACGCCGCGAGCGTGGGCGAATGCCAGTGCGTCCAGCAACGGCAGAACGATCTCGCGCAGCTCTTTCCATGGCAGTCCCAGCGGCCGCTCACAGAGCATTTTGTCCAGCGTCAGGCCTCGCATGAGCTCCATGGTGATGAAAGCCCGCGCGCACGAGGTGTCGACATGAAACCCGTGCACACGCAGCACGTTGTCATGCCGCAGGTATCGGGTCAGGCGGAACTCGCTATAGAGCACTGCGCTGGCGTCCGGCGACTCGGCGAAGTCTTCGTTGAGGACTTTGAGCGCGACGTAAGGATCGGGATCTCCGTACTGCTCGGCCAGCAGATCGCGCGCACGGTAAACCGCTCCCATGCCGCCGGCACCAAGCAGGCGTTCGATGCGGTAACGACTTGCCAGGACAACGGGCATTGCGCTCATCCCTGCCGAGATGCATACCCGAGCCGTTTCAGGTTTTTGAGACCGGGCGAAGGCGAAGTAGGTGAGGTCTACGGGCGGGTCATCGCCGGCGGGAGCAGCCGGCGCCTGTCCATCGGGATCTATTTGCAGGGGATCAGTCATCCGCGAATCACCACAGCCGTCAGGTTATCCCGGGCAGCGCCGCGCAAGGCGTCATCGAACAGGCGCTTGAGCGCTGTTTCCGGCTGAACGTGATTCAATGCGTGACCCAGCGCATCGCTACTCAACCCCTGATACAAACCGTCGCTGCACAGCAGGAACGCATCGCCCGGAAACACCTCAAGCTCCAGCACCTCCAGCGTCAGTTGCTCGGCAGCGCCCACCGCTCGGGTCAAAGCGTGCGCTCCCGGGTAGGCGCAGGCCTGGCGAGCATTCATCTGTCGCTCGTCGATCAGTTGCTGTTGCAGGGAATGGTCCCGGGACAGCTGATACAGCCGCTGGCCGCGCCACAAATAGCAGCGGCTGTCACCCGCCCAGACACAGGCCGCCCGGCTTTCCTCCATCAGAAGTGCGACCACCGTGCTGCCGATGATGCTGTCCTGTCGGCCTGCACGGACGGTCAGCTCCTGGCCCAGCCGCCGGTTCAGCCAGTGCAGGCACTGCCTAACGCCGATAAGCCTGTCATCGAAGTGATCGCGCACCGGCAGCTCCGCCAGACTGGCGACGATCATCTGGCTGGCGATATCGCCTCCCTGATGGCCGCCCATGCCATCGGCAACCACCCACAGTCCCCTCTCGGGACACTCCAGAAACGCATCTTCATTACGCGCCCGGACCTTGCCGCTGTGGGTCCGCGCGGCGCTGCGCCACTGGCCGGCGATCGCCATCAGAGTTGCGCCGGCATGCGGAAGCTGCGCAGCACGCTCATGTCGAAAGGGTTGGGCGAACGCTGGCTCGTCAATAGGTAGCTGGCACGCAGTCCACCGACATCAGCCTTCAGTACCAGCACGTCGCGACCGCTCAGCTCCTCCCGTTGCATTGAATCCATCAGACGGAACAGCGACCACGGACCTGAGCTTTCTTCGATACCCAGTGGGCGGCCAACCATTCTGTCGAGCACCAGACTGGTTCGACCCGCCTGCGCATCGCTGGGCCATTTGAATGACACCGGGACAATCGGACCGTGGCGGTATTCGAGGGCCTTGTCCCCCAGCTTGAATTCGGAACGACTGACAGAAGAGTCCAGGGTATGCGGCTCAAGTTTGAACTGCACCTGAGGCTCGGCCGGGTTGTCGGCGAAGAACCCCTGTCGGATGGCCCGAGCGGCGGTCATCTGATCAAGATACGCCCGGGAGATCGGCAGGCTTTGCCCGTCGATACTGCGCAGACGATAACTGCCTTTCTCGCCACTCACGAACGGACGCAGGAATCCGTCGAAGAAGCGGTCTGTAACACCCTGAACCTTGAAGAACTCGCGAAAATCACTGAGTGCGACGTCGCTGGCACTGTCGGCGCTGAACGGATAACGCTTGCTGATCGCCTTGGCGTAAAAACTGTACACCTCGCTCTGGTAGTGCTGGTTCACGTGTTGATAGGCATCGCGAAGCACCAGCCGCCACGCGTCTTCGGCCAAGGTGTTGAACCACGCGCCCACTGGACGTGGCAGGCGACTGGATGCCGCACGCAAAGTGCCCAGCGCATCCCGCTGCCCGCCCATGCGTGACTTGGCCATGTCGAACGCAGCCTGCTCCGGCGAGCTGGCCCTGCCCAGACTCGCCATCTGCAGTTGCAGCTCATTGAGTACCGCCAGAACAGGTATCAGGTCTGCCGTTGGGCCGTCTTTTTCGTCGAGCAGGCGGTGCAGCGGATCGAACCGGTTCTGCAGTGATTTGCGTGCGGTGTCCGGGACGGATGCACTCAACGCTTCGGAAGCTTTACTTGACGCAGCGACCGCCAGTTTGCCGGCTTTGCCACCCTTATCCGGCAACTGCGCAGTGGCATCGACGGCGTTTGTCAGTGCCTCGGCTACTGGCGTGAAGCGAGTGTTCTCCCGTACTTCCCTGAGCAGATTGATAACCGGCGAATGGGCCGAGGTCAGGCCAGCCAGTTGCTCGGCACTGTCGGCAAAATCGTAGGGCGCGGGCAGCTCGACCGCGCTCACCGCCTCGCCCCAGTAATCAGCGTAATCACGGAAATAAAGCTGCTCCAGTTCAACCATCAAGCGCCGCATGTCCATGTCGCTGAGACCGGAGCCTTCGCCCAGCACCCAATTGTCCCGCAGGATATCGGTCACCACCCGGGAGCCGTGCACCGAAAAATACTGCTCGTAGCCCTGTCGGGTGTAAAACCCCGGAATCACATAATCGGTGCCGACGAACAGCGCTGCCTGCGGCCCGAGATGCTGGTCGAAACTGTAATCCGGCAAGGTCGCCGCCTGCTCGCGCAGCATCCGGTAGACGACGTTCGCCAGCGACTCACCACGCAGCACCTGCCGGGCCTGCACCACGCACTGTTCATTGAGGCCATGGACAAACGGCAGCGTCAGCAACCGTTCGAAGTGGGCATTCAGACCGTTTTGCGCAGCGGCGTCGCCGGGGTACAGCTCGGACCAGACAGCGGCGACCTGCTCCTTGAGCCACGCCGCTTCCCGCCGGTCTTTCATGCCCAGCATCAGATAGGCACGCAGGCTTTTGAGGAGCCCCTCGCGATCGTCAAGGCTCGCGGCAACCTGCCCCTCCAGCATCGTCGCTACCTGAGGCAAGAGCAGCCGTTCAAGCTCGCGATCGTAAGCGCTTTCGACCACCGGATTGACCGCTTGGCCTTGATAAAGGCCGCCGCGCGTCTGGTAACCGACATCCTCTTCGCCAGGGAAAACCCGGGTCGCCGCATAGCCGGTGTCCAGTACTTTCAGCGCTGCGAAAAGGTCATCCTGGACCGCATTCGCCGACCGCTGCTCCGCCCAGGTCCTGGCAAGGGCGCCCAGGCTGTCCAGGCGTTCATAGTTGCCGGAAAAACTCACGGCCCAAAGGCTGCCGAACAGCGCGAGTGACGCCAGTGCGCCTGCGTATAGCGCGCGCTGGGCCCAATGGATACGGCGGCGCTCGCGCATGTCCAGGCCCGCAAGGTCAGCCTCCGGGAAGATGACTCTGCTGAGCAGGTGATTGATGAAACGCGATCGGCCCCTCCCCAGTGTCGGCAGCGTTTCTGTGCTCATCCCGGGACTGGCACCCCTGCCGAGAGCGGGCGAGCGCATGTCCTGTTCAAAGCCTGGCGCGCTGGTGAGATAGAAACCACGCAACTGGCTCGCCAACTGGTAGCGATTGCCCGTGAACGCCAGTTCCACAAACACGCACACGCGTTCGCCGATTCCGCTGAGTTGATGGGGTAAGTCGAGAATGCCGCCACGGCGCGAGGTATCACGCTCTTGATGGATGCGGGTGATCACCTGACTGTTGAGCCGAACCAGCAGTTCGCCGAATTCGTTGCGCAGCATGGCGGCGTCAGTGCCGCTCTGCCCGTTCTTAAAGGTGCCGCCGAGGACCTGATCACTTTCCTCCCGGGTCAGTTGATCGAAAAACGCGTCGAAGCCCGGAAGGCTGTCGGCCTTGCTCAGCACAAGATAGACAGGCACCTCGACATGGAGCTTCTGATTCACCTCCTGTAACCGCGCACGCACCTGTCCGGCGAGGGTCTCCAGTTCAGGATCACTGCCGTGGAGGAGCGTGTCGACAGGGAGCGTGACGAGTACGCCGTTCAGGGGGCGGTTGCGGCGATATTTGCGCAGCAGATCAAGCAGCGTGCACCAGGCGCTGCGGTCGATGTCGGCGTTCGGCTGGGTCAGGTAACGGCCTGGGGTGTCGAGGAGCACGGCATTGTTGGCAAAATACCAGTCACAGTGGCGAGTGCCTCGGGTGTCGCGGGTAAGTTTGTGCCCGACTGTGTTGAGCGGAAACTCGAGCCCTGAAAACTCCAGCAGGCTGGTCTTGCCGCTGCCCTCGGGTCCGATCAGCAGGTACCACGGCAGCTCGGTGCGCCAATGTTCGCTGCGGCCGCGATACAGGCTTGAGGTCTTCTGCGTTTTCAGCGCGTCCTTGAAACGCGTCGTCAGTTCAGCCTGCTCCTCGTCGATCTGATCGTCGCGCAAGAGGCGCGCCTGACCGTCTTCGCTGTCCTCGACCGCTTTCTTGCGATCCCCGGCACGCCAGCTGACATACACCATGGCAAGGCCCCAGAGCAGGAACAGCGAACTGATGGTCAACAGCCGAGAGGTCGAACCCTCCCAGAACTTTCGGTCGTCAACCGCCAGGAGCGGCCCGACGAACCAGACCATCAGCGCCACGAACAACACCAGCAGGAGCGTCCACACCCACGTCTGACGCAGAAGCGCGCCGGTTTTCTTGAAAAGGTTTTTCATCACACGTCTCTGTTTACGGCGGCGGCTTACGGCTGCGGCTTTGATTGCACTTGCCGCTGGGATTGCGGGTGAGCGGCAGGCTGATCGAACAGCTGATAAGGTTGAAGGACGGCCTTGCGGTGCTCGCCCAGCACCCAGGCGAAGCCCGAATACATCACGATCAGACACACCAGGGTGAAGCCCACCACCATCCAGCCGGGCACGATGCGCACCAGGCTGCGGCGCTGTTGGTTCAGTCCTTCCCAATGGGGCGACAGCTCGCGAGGCGCATCACCGCGCAGCTGGCGAACCTGCCGGTAAACCGCGTCGCGAATGTTCTCGAGCTCCTGCACGCCACGGGTCTGCACCCGGTAGCGGCCCTCGAAACCCAGAGACAGGCACAGGTACATCAGCTCCAGCATCGACAGATGCTTCACCGGGTTTTTCGTGAGTCGATCCAGCAGCTGGAAAAACTTTTCCCCACCGAAGGTTTCCTGGTGAAACCTGCTCAGCAGGCTCATCTGCGACCACTCGCTTTCGTTGCCCCGGCCGCTCGTTACCACGGCCTCATCCAGAACAGTGCAGAGCACATAGCGGGCGCCCGCGACCTGGCTGCTCTCGGCACCGTTGTGCAGCGCGCGCGCTTCAAACGATTTCAGCACGTGGGTCAGGTGCTCATGCAGCGCGGCCATATCGTGAGGAATGTCACCGCTTCTGAGCCGTACAACCTCGGACAACAGCTCCGATGCAGCTGCCACAAGCGGGTTCATGCCGACATTGAACGTCTGCGCCGGACGCAGGCGCGCGGCGTAGATCATGCGTTCTTCCAGTTGTTCGAAGCGCGGCGGCGGCGTGGAATCCGTCATCGGCTTCGACGCCGGGCCGTGACCCTGTCGAGTGACCAGGACGGTTTTGTCGTCCTGTTGATAATCGCTATCCCTGATCATGGCGTTCAATTCCTGATGGCCCAGAAGTTGAGTTCAAGCTCGGCAAACTCGCCGGACACGTGGAACGCGAATCCGCCGGAGCGCTCCAGCTGCGCCAGGTCTTCGGAGCTGAGTTCGAGGACGAAGTAGGTTTTCTTCGAATGAAACGCAATTTGCCGCGGCGCCACCGGTAACGGGGTGAGCTTGATGCCGGGCAAGTGCAGGTTCACCAACTGGCGGATACGTTCCACCGGTGCAACCTTGAAATGCGCGGGCAGACGATGGCGCAGTTCCTCGGAATCGCAATTGGCACTCGCCGCCAATACAAAGGAGGCCGAACCCAGCAGCGTGCGATCGTGCAGCGGCGAGACGGTGATGCCGTATTGACGCGGCTGTAGCACCAGCTCGATGGCGTGTTGCTCCAGCACCATCGACAGCATCTGCCGAAGCGCTTCCACCAATCTGCGAAAGCTTTCCCCTTGATCGCTGTGCCGGTAGCGGCTGTCCAGACGCGGCCGCTTGCTGTCACTCGAGAAGGTCGCCAGGTCGCCCAGCAGGGTCAGCAACGCGCGGTAGAGTTCTTCCGGATGCACGTGCTCCAGACCCAGGTAGTGACGCAGCAGCAGTTCGGCACGATTGATCAGCTGAAGCATCATGAAGTCGCCCATTTCCGCGCTGGCGACCGTGCCGCTGGAGCGGATGCGCTCGGCAATGCTGTCGCCCCGATGGCTGAGCATGCTGATGACTTCCTTCAGGCACGACAGAAGATAGGCGGAAGCATGGGACTGAAGGTAAGTCGGTACGAAATCCGGGGCGAGACTGACCACGCCGTCAGGGGTTGTGTCGAGCACGGTGCAGATCTTCAGCTTGACGTAAGCGTGGTCGCTCTGCTCCTCGCCCAGGAGCAATCTGAAGTCGGGACGGCCGCAGCTCACCTGACAGATCGCGTCATCACCTGCATTTGAATCGGCGACTTGCGTTTCATACGCGGTATAACGCGCCAGCACATCGGACTGCTCCGGTCGCCTGGCTTCCACGTGATTGCCGGTGACCAGCGGCAACGCCAGATAAACAGGCGTGTTGACGGTATTGGGCGGTATGTCGAGGGCCAGCGACTGCGTGTTGCCGCCCAACTCGAACACGCTGCCGTCAGGCAGGATGCCCGACGCCTGACTGATCACCAGCTTCCCCATGTTCAGAAACTGCAGATCGATTTCCAGCGCCAGGAATCCCCAGGCGTAGCCACCCATTAACCGAGTGCGGATTTTCAGCTGGTGGTCGTAATACCGGTCGTTGTGCTGGAAATGCTGAGGACGCAGCAGCATGCCCTCCTGCCAGATGACTTTGTGCGTATTCATGGCTGGTCGACCGCCTCGGCAAACGCTTCAGGTGAAGTCCGAATACCGCTTTCATCAAGGGTCAGATCGACTTCGGTGGCGGTTCGCGGCGGGAGGTGAAGCGTGGAGCGCCACGAGGCTTGTGACAGGTCGCGGTACGCCGCAACTACGCCGACATAGCGACTGCCCTTCTGCACACTGAGCTTGAGCTCGACCGTTTCGCCCGGACGCAGCTCAAGCTCCTCGGTAGCGACCATGTCGGGGGCCAGTGACTCTCTGGCCCGCTCATACAGGCTGAAAAAATCAGCGTTCTCGAAGGCCACTGCGTGTTTGAGTTCGTACAGGCGGACCACGATCGGTGACGGACGACCATTCAGATCGGGGTTCAGCTGATCACTGGCGGTGAGCCTGAGGTCGAGTTTGGTGAGGTGTGAATACGGCGACAGCGTCGAGCAACCTGCAAGGATGAGCACGGCAATCAACGCGGTCAGCGCGTGTAGAAAGAAAGGTGTACGGCGAAACATGCGCTTCATCCCTGATGATCAGTGTGGAGGGTGGAAATCAGACGAATCTGCTCTTCATAGGCTTGGGCGAAATCTCGCGCCAGCAGGCGTTCGCTCCAGTCATTGTCCTGACGCAACGCCTGGTGATAGCGGCCATAGGCTCTCCAGCGACTGCCGGAGGTCGCGAGCAGTGGCGGGTTGTCGCGCTCGAATCGCAGGGTGAGTTGCTCCGGTGAAAAATGCTCCAGCGTGGCGCGCGTTGTCGCGCGACAGGCGGCCAGCAAGGCGATCTGGTGCGCCTGCACGTCATGGAAGGCTCGGCTTACCGCCAGCTCGGCGGGCAGTTGCCCGGGTTTGCCAGGACGCAGCATTGCCGACAGGGCTTCGCCCGCATCGACCGCTGATTTCAGCGGGTTGCGCTGGGCGCCCTGCACGGTGGTCTGCGACAGGCGCAATTCATTTTTCAACTCGCTGCGCGTTTGCAGGTGCTGCTGGAGACCGCCGACGCACTGCCTGAGCAGACGGCCGGCATTGATCGCCAGCGCCTCCCGGGCATCCTGATCAAGATCGTCGAACTCGAGACCCAGCGCGTCGGAAAACCGGGTCCAGAAATCATCGGTCTGGCGTTCGGTCTCAACAGCGGCTGGCGCGGGTGCTGGAGCGGGGTGTGCTGCAGGATCTTCGACCAGCTCTGGCACGCGCAGGCTTTCCATGTCCACCCGGGCATAGTCCGCACGCTGTGGACCGTCCTTGATGGCGGCAGCTGGCGAAATCAGTTCGTCGATGTCCGAGTGGACGCGTTCCTGCTGGTCGAGCGCGCTCAGCGGGTCGAGGTCCAGAAACGAGTCGTCCGGGATGATGCTGCCGTCTGCACAAGTGCGACCCACGTCACCGTCAAACGAGGTCGGCTCACGCATCAGTCGGGCACGCAGCTCGAAATCGCCCATTACATACAGACTGCCATGCTCGATGCGAACAGCTTGCCCCTTGGGCAGACGCACCCTGCTCTCCCCACTCAGCACGCCATTGCTGCTGGTATCGGTGAGATAAAAGCTGCCATCGCGGTAGCTGATCGTGATGTGGTGGTGGGAAACGTGCCGGCTGCGGTCGGGAATGACCCAATCGCAGTCCACCGCCCGTCCGATCACGCCGCCCGCCTGCCTGAAGGTCTTTTGGCATTGCTCCGCAGGCACAAACTGCCGGGTGCTCAGCATTTCGAAAACCAGTTCCACGGTGGTGCTCCTTGTGGTCAGTTACCGCGGTTGGCTGCCTGCGGATCACCCAGCGGGCGATAGGTGTTGTCGTTGAACTTGTAGTTGCCGCTGCAACCCGAGACGCCACAGAGAAGAACAAGGGTCAGCAGAACAGCTTGCCGGTGACGAACGAACATCAGAGGATCTCCAGAGGTGAGCACAGGGCGCCGTCGGATGGCGCGATGGAAAGCGAGCGGGAAAAAAATCGTTCGTGCCTACGCATTGATTTCACCCAGATTGATATTGAGGCGGCCAAGGCGGTACAGCAGCGTTCGCCTGGGCAGCCCAAGCTCGCGCGCGGACAGGCTCTGATTACCTTCGTTTTTACGCAGGCAATCGAGCAGCAGGCCGCGTTCGACCTGCTCAAGGCGTTCGCGCAGACTCAGGCGGGCAGCACCAGGGGCAGCATCCGCGCGGAGGGTGAAATGTTCGGGAAGCAATTGGCCCCCTTCGCACAGCAGAACGGCACGTTCGACCAGCCCCTTGAGCTCGCGAACGTTTCCGGGAAAGGCGTACCCGGACAAGTGATCGAGCGCCGCGTCAGACCAGCACAGAGCATCCCGTTGCAGAAATGCGCAGGCCTTGTCGGCGAAATGCCGGGCGAGATCGATGATGTCATCGCCGCGTTGGCGAAGAGCGGGCAGCTCGATGGGGAATTGCGAGAGGCGGTAGTAGAGGTCCTCGCGAAAGGTGCCTTCGCTGACCATGGCCAACAAATCCCGGTGGCTCGCTGCCAGGATGCGCACGTCTATCTTGTGCGTGTCATTGGAGCCCAGTGGGCGTATCTCTCCCTCCTGCAGCACGCGCAGCAGCTTGGCCTGCAGAGACAGCGGCATGTCGCCGACTTCATCGAGCAACAGGGTCCCGCCGTTGGCTGCATCGAACAGTCCGGCGCGATTACGCAGAGCGCCGGTGAAGGCCCCCTTGCTATAACCGAACAACTCGCTTTCCAGCAGGCTTTCAGGGAGTGCCGCGCAGTTCTGCACGATGAAGGGCTGCGAGCGACGCGGACCGTAGTCGTGGATGGCGCGTGCCACCACTTCCTTGCCGGTGCCCGTTTCTCCGCGCAGTAAAACGGTATACGGGCTGTGCAGGACTTTACTGATCATCGAACAGGTGTGGCGCATGGGCGCGCTTTTGCCGATCAACCCATAGGCGCTGATGCTTGGCACACTGACGCGCACGGGTGGTGAATCATCGGTACGTCGTCTCACGCGCTGAAGCAGCTGCAATTGATGCAGCACGAACGTGCCCAGTCGACCAAGGGAGTCGGCAAAAGCCTGCAGCTCCAGATGTCGACTGCTCGCGCAGACGAGCAAGCCTTCCGCCGCCTGTTGATCACTGATGATGGGCACACACAGCAGGGACTGCCAGGGCACCGCTCTGGGCGGCAGGAAGCTGGTTTCGTGCAGGCGGCCCGGCAAATCGGCAAGGCACACAACGCGGTTTTGGCACAGCGCAAACTGCAGCAGTTGCTCACCGTTGTAATCGGTTGGCAGGCTCTGAGCCTCACGGGGTTGCACGCTGCCCTCAAGGCACTCGGCAGTCATGCCCAGACACGTATGGGTCGCGTCCAGCAGATAAAGCTGAGTCAGCTCGCACCCGCTCAACTCGCCGAGTCCGAGCACGAGCCCGCTCAGCAGCGCGGCATCGTCCGCTGCGCAGGCAAGCCGGGCGAATTGCTCCAGAAACGCTTCCGCATAGGCCAGCGGTTGCGGCACCTGAATGAACATAGCGCCCACCTCAGGCAAACTCGCAGGTCACGGCGGCTTCAGCATCAAGCGTTGCGTGCACAGAGGTGAGACGCTGGCCTGCGGCCATGGCGTCGAGCAGCCGGTCAGCCACCCGGGGCAGAACGTGAAGCTCCAGCAAGTGGTCGATCAGACGTGCGCCACTGTCGCCTTGGCTGCAGCGTTCAGCCAGTTGATCGACCAGCGCCTCGGAAAAGGTGAACGTCAGCTGGCGACGGTTCAAGCGCTCGCCCAGACTGCGCAATTTGATCTCGATCAGCTCACGCAGCACCGACCCGCTCACCGGGTAGTACGGGACGACGCGCATGCGTGCGAGCAGCGCCGGTTTGAAATGTTGCGCGAGAACCGGACGGATATGCTCCTCAAGCACCTGCGCGGAGGGACGCGCGCCGTCGGCGCAGAGGTGACTGATGAGGTCGCTTCCAAGGTTCGAGGTCATCAGGATGAGCGTATTGCGGAAGTTGATCTCCCGCCCTTCCCCGTCGTTTGCCACGCCCTTGTCGAAGATTTGATAGAACAGGTTCAGGACGTCTGGGTCAGCTTTTTCGACTTCATCGAGCAGAACCACGGAGTACGGCTTCTGCCGCACCGCTTCGGTGAGCATGCCACCTTCGCCGTAACCCACGTAGCCAGGCGGCGCGCCAATCAGACGCGAGACGGTGTGCTTCTCCTGAAACTCGGACATGTTGATGGTGGTGATGAACCGCTCGCCGCCGTAGAGCAAATCGGCGAGCGCCAGCGCGGTTTCAGTCTTGCCGACACCACTCGGCCCGACCAGCAGGAACACACCCACGGGTGCATCAGGTTTGTTCAGGCCGGCTGCATTAGCGCGCATCGAACGATCAAGGGCGTGGACCGCTTGCTCCTGACCGCGAATGCGGGTGCGCAGGTCAGTTGAAAAGCTGGCGATTCTGGCGTTGTGCTCTCGCGCCAATTGCGCCACGGGCACCCCGGTCCAGGCGCTGATCACTTCGGCGACAAGACGCGGGCAGACTTCAAAACTCACCAGCCTTTCTTTGGCCTGGGCTTGGGTCAGCGTCCGGTGAGTCTCGTGGAGGGCGGCTTGCAGGACTTCGATGCTGTGCGTGTCGTCGGCATCACGGGCCTGCGCCAGTTGCTGACGCAAGTCCAGCAGGCGCTCGGCCAATCCTTTCTGTTCCAACCAGAGCGTTTCGAGAGCAAGGCATTCTTCATCCGCAGCGCGCAAACGGTTTTCCAATGCATCCAGTGCCGGATGATCGATGGGCAGACCGGCTTCGGCGTCACGACGCAGCGCCTGATGCTGCCGGCTGCCTTCGGCCAGTTCGCTGCGCAGACGCTCAAGGCATTGCGGCGCAGCGGCGAGGCTGATGCGAACGCGCGCGCACGCTGTGTCGAGCACGTCGACGGCCTTGTCCGGCAACTGGCGCCCGGCGAGATAGCGAGCGGACAACTCCGCGGCCGCCACCACCGCATCGTCACGCAAATAGATGCCGTGGCTTCCCTCGTAGACGTGAGCGAGGCCCCGCAGAATGGTCACCGCCTCATCGACGGTCGGTTCGTGCAGCCGCACTGGCTGAAAGCGACGGGCCAATGCCGGGTCTTTTTCGATGTATTTTTTGTACTCGGTCCAGGTGGTCGCCGCGATAGTGCGCAGTTCGCCGCGTGCCAGGGCAGGCTTGAGCAGGTTGGCCGCATCGGAACCTCCTGCATCACCGCCGGCGCCGACCAGGGTATGGGCCTCGTCGATGAACAATATGATCGGCCTGGTCGACGCCTTGACCTCGTCGATCACGCCCTTGAGGCGCCGCTCAAACTCCCCTTTGACGCTGGCGCCGGCCTGCAACAGCCCCATGTCCAGCGAAAGCACTTCAACGCCCTTTATGGCCTGGGGCACTTCCCCCGCGACGATGCGCAACGCCAGCCCTTCAACGACAGCGGTCTTGCCGACACCCGCCTCCCCCACGAGGATCGGATTGTTCTTCCGTCGGCGAGCGAGAATATCCACCATTTGCCGAATGGCCTGGTCACGGCACAGCACCGGGTCAAGTTTGCCGTCTCGGGCCTGTTGGGTGAGGTTATGGGTAAAACGCATCAGCAATGACTCGCCGGCCGTACCGTGTTTGCCCGAGTCGGAATGCTCCTTCTGCGACAAGGCGAATGTTTTCAATCGCTCGGTATTCAGCTTGGCGAGTAATGCCTGATAGCGGCTGCCTGCGTAACGCTCGGGGTTGCGCAACAGCGCGAGCACCAACGCCCCTTGATCGACCAGGGTCTGACTCAGTTCGAGGCTGGCGACCAGCAACGCATCCTGCAGCCACTGCACCAGTTCCGGCGCAAACACCGGGTTGCGCGAGGCGCTGTCTTCCATCCGCGCCTGCAGCACCGCGCCGAGTTCACCGGCGTCTATATCGGCATCCTGAAGTGCGCGGGAAAGAAGGCCCTGCGGGCGTTCCAGCAAGCACAGCAACAAGTCTTCGACGAGGACCTTGCTGCCGCCCCTTCCCACACAGCGTCCGGCAGCGTGCTCCAGGTCGCCTCGGCATTCGGCGTCGAGCGCCTGGATAAGTTGTTGCAGGTTAACGTTAGTCATCGTTGGGCTGTCCTTAATGATTTGCTCCCCAGGGTCACCACGCCGTCCGCGCGTTCTCGGCCCAGCCAGCTGGTCCATCCCAGTCGACACGCGTTCTGGCCCGCCAGGCGCAGTTCGCGAATTTCTTCCCGACGCAGCGCCAGGCGAACGTCGTAATCGAGCGGGTCACGCAGCGTGAATCGCACCAATGCGCACAGCGGTTGGTAACCCGCGCCGATCGGCAGGAACTCGTGAAAGCGCTGCCAGCCAAGCTCTCGAATGTGAATACGGAACTTGCCACTGCGGTCCCGAACGTGTTCGCCGAGCACCAGATCCTCGCCTAGCTGGGTGTTGGCCCGGCCAAGGCTGTTGCGCTGCTCTTCGAGAATGTCCACGCGGCGCTCCATGCATTGCTCGATCGTCAGCGCTGCGTGTTTGAAGTAGTACCGCAGCACGGCCTCGATCAGCGCTGCCGAGTGGGCGCGCAGGCTGAGCAAACCCAGGTACGGCAGCAGTCGCTTCCAGTTCAACTCCCGTGCGCTTCGAATCTCCTCGCTGCCCAGTCCGATCAGCGCGAACAACTGCGACGAAAACGGATCGATCGCGCCGCTTTCAAAACGGGCGTGGTAGCGGTATTTCTTCCAGATCGGCAGCATCAGCCGATGCAGGCGATGGTGAAACAGATCGAGGAACTGGCGGGTCGGATTGCCCCCCTCACCGTCACCCAGGGCTTGCTCGCTATAGAACGCAGGCAAGGGTGATCCAGACCCGACAAGCCCCAGAAGGTTGAAGCGCAGGCGTGCACGCATCAGCCCGGATTCTTCAAAAAACTCCACGCGGTCCACATCGCTGCCCGGAAAACCAAGGCTCGGATTGGCCTGAAACTCCAGCTGGTCATACAAGTCGTCATCGCTCAGACGCGGGTGTGCAGTGCGCAGTCTGTCGATGACCAGCAACACGACCTGAAACAGCGAGTATTCGCGTATGCCTCGGGTCAGCCCGCTCAAAGCAGGGGCTGCAGGCCCATACGGGGTGGCCATTGGTACACCTCTCCTTGTGTGCTTTTTACGCGCAGCTCGTGATACGAATTGAGGCTGGCGTAAAGTGCAAAAAACTCGTTGAGAACGGAGGCGAACACAAACACGTCGCCCTCGCCGATATAGCCTTGCGGGTCGATGGTCAGCTCGGTGCGCAACCCGCGTACCGGCAGCCCTCTGTGCAGCCGGTCGACATGCTGGTGCCTGATCGACTTGAGTCCGCCCAGCAGGCGCTTGCTGACCTTTTCAGCGTGCGGGTCGTAATAGCGCGGCAGGTCGTAGGTTTCGAGGATCACCTTCAAGGCGTTTACGTCCGCGAGGGACAGGTAGTTAAGCGACATATTGCTGATCAGCTTCCACAGGAAGTCTCGATTCAGCGGCGGCGCATAACTGGGTGTGGCCGGGGTGATATTGCGGAAGGTCAGAAACTCAGGTGTCTGTTCGCAGGCGATGCAGATGTCGCCAAGCTTGAGCCTGCGCGGCAGGTTCTGGTTGGTGCACATCATCTCGATCGACAACGTTTCAGAGGCTTCGGTGTGACGGATGCCGAAGCTCAAGTAGGTGTCGAGGCCGTCGTGCAACGACGATGAACGCTGACGGATGCTGTAATGCGGACGGCGGTTCGGCACATCGAAACTGGGGTCATGCTCGAAGGATTCGAACGGCACGTAGGCCTCGTAACCCAGGCCACCGGGCTTCCAGCCAATCACCGACTCGATCGAAAACACGCCACAGTTTTCCATGGCGTAGAGCGCCGGCATCAACAGGTACTCGTCCTGTTTGCCCTCAAGGCGGATCGGCGTGGCATCGTGCTTGAACAGGTTCACGATGGGCGTGCAATGGAGCTTGACGTTGTCCAGTGTCGGTCGCAGGCGCTGGACGCCGCCTTTGCGAATGTCGAATCGCAACTCAAGCCCGCGTATTTGTTTGAGCGTGTCTTCCGCCAGCGCAGCGAGCAGCTCCAGGCCCTCCACGTCCACGAATAGAAACTTGTCCTGAAAGGCGAAGTATTCCTGCAGGTAGCGATAACCGCGGAAGGTGTTCAGCGGGTACGGAATCAGCGCCTCGTCTTCGGCAAACCCCACGGGCTGGATACGATCGCCAGGCATTCTGAATGCCATGGGCATGCCGTTGACGCCGGGTATAGGCTTGCCGTCTCCGTCCAAAGGCACCAGCTCGATGCTCTCCAGATTGCGCAGAAGGCTCAGATAGAGCGTCTGGCTGATGTAGCGCTCGCCCGCAAAATGCAGGCGCAAACGGCTCAGGTCCAACTCACCCAAATGGCCTTCGCCGCTCAGTTCCAGCCGCAAGCTCAACAGCGCGCCGTCGCCCTTGACCGAGTACGTCAGGTCGACCAGATCCAGCGCCTGGACATCGGTTGGGTAGCAGGTGCGAAAGCGGCACTGCACGCCATCGACCGGCAGGCTGTCCACCGGCGTATCCCGCTCCACCCTCAACGCAGGCCCTGCCCGCTTCAACGGGTCAAACTGGAGGATGCTGAAAGCCGGCAGCGGCTGCATGTAATTGGGCCACAGCAGCTGCATCAGCGAATGGCTGAGCTCGGGCAGCTCGTCATCGAGCTTCTGCCGCAGGCGCCCCGTCAGAAACGCAAAACCCTCCAGCAACCGCTCTACATCCGGATCCCGCCCGGCCTGCCCCAGAAAAGGCGCCAATGCCGGGCTGCGCTCGGCGAATCGGCGGCCCAACTGGCGAAGCGCCGTAAGTTCGCTTTGGTAGTAGTGGTTAAAGGACATGGTGTTACCTTCGAGCGGAGCTGTTTGGTTCAAGGGTGGGCGTTGCGGGATACCTGCCTGCTAGCCCTTATGTCATCAGGTGAAGCCACGTGCAGTGGGGTCCTGACATCAGCATTTCCTGTGATTGACCTGTACCTGACCGCCACCCTCCAGGCGTGCGGCGAACGAGACCTGACGCTTGAAACCCTCCACCTCCAGAAACCCTTCAATACTGAAGGCGAGCCGAAGCTGATCGTTGTCATGGGGCAGCGCGATGACCTGGACACTGCTAAGGCGTGGCTCGTAGGTTTCGATGAAGACCTCGATAGCGAGCCGCGCTTTCGTTAACGCGTCATGAAGGCTCAAGCGCATGTCATTGAGATCCGGCAGCCCGTAATCGGAAAGCGTTTGTACGCTGCCCGCCCGGGTACTGAGCATCTTGGCGAGATGGGCAGCCACCGACGCCGTCGCAGCGTCTTCGCGGCTCCAGCCGACGCGCTTTTCTGCATCGCCACCCAGGCGTTCGAAGAGGCTGCCGTATCCAGTCATGTCTTCAAGCCCTTCACTCTTTGTCCAGCTTGCCCACCAGCGACAGGGTGAAGTCGGCGCCCATGTATTTGAAATGCGGGCGCACGTTCAGGCTGACGCGATACCAACCGGGCTCGCCCTCTACGTCACTGACGGTGATCTGCGCAGCACGCAGAGGACGACGACCACGGACTTCGGCGCTTGGATTTTCCTGGTCGGCAACGTACTGGCGTATCCACTTGTTCAGTTCCAGTTCGAGGTCGGTGCGTTCTTTCCAGGACCCCAGTTGCTCCCGTTGCAGGACTTTCAAATAGTGAGCAAGGCGATTGACGATCATCATGTACGGCAGCTGGGTGCCGAGTTTGTAGTTCAGCTCCGCGGCCTTGCCTTCCGCGCTGGTGCCGAAAAACTTCGGCTTTTGTACTGAGCTTGCGGAGAAGAACGCCGCGTTGTCCGAGCCCTTGCGCATGGTCAGGGAGATGAACCCCTCCTCCGCCAGCTCGTATTCACGCCGATCGCTGACCAATACCTCGGTAGGGATCTTGGTTTCGATTTCACCCATGCTTTCGAAGTGGTGCAGCGGTAAATCCTCGACGGCACCACCGCTCTGCGGGCCGATGATGTTCGGGCACCAGCGGAATTTGGCGAAGCTGTCGGTCAGCTTCGTACCGAAGGCGTACGCCGTGTTGCCCCACAGATAGTGCTCATGGCTATTGGCAACGGTTTCCTTGTAGACGAACGACTTGACCGGGTTCTCTTCCGGGTTGTACGGGTTGCGCAGCAGGAAGCGCGGCACCGTCAGGCCCACGTAACGAGCGTCTTCCGACTGACGGAAGCTCTGCCATTTGGCGAACTGCGGGCCCTCGAAATGATCCTTCAGATCTTTCAGGTCTGGCAGGCCGGTGAAGCTTTCCAGGCCAAAGAATCTTGGGCCGGCGGCGGCAATGAACGGCGCGTGGGACATGCAGGCGACGCTCGAAACGTACTGCATCAGTTTCACGTCCGGCGAGCTTGGGGACATGAAGTAGTTGGCGATGATCGCCCCCACAGGCTGCCCACCGAACTGACCGTACTCGGCGGTGTAGATATGTTTGTAGAGGCCGGCCTGCATGACTTCAGGTGAATCTTCAAAATCTTCAAGCAGGTCCTCTTTGGACACGTTGAGGATTTCGATCTTGATGTTCTCGCGGAAGTCGGTCCGTTCGACCAGCAACTGCAACCCACGCCATGACGACTCCAGAGACTGGAAGGCCGGGTGGTGCAGAATTTCATCCATCTGGCGGCCGAGCTTGGCATCGATCTCGGCAATCATGCGGTCAACCATTGCCTTCTTGACCGGCTCACCCGCATTTTGCGGTTTGAGCAGCTCTTCGATAAACGCCGACACGCCGCGCTTGGCGATGCCATAGGCATCCTCATCTCGAGGCAAACGTGTTTCGGCGATGATGCTGTCGAGAATGCTGAACTCGCCGGACTCTCTGCTGTGCTGCTGCGATGGTGTAGTACTCATGGTGTTGGCTCCTTGGCGGGTGGACTCAGGTGTCCTGGGCGGCGGCATTCAAACCCAGCTCGCCGAGCACGCGACCGCGTGACTCGTCATCGGCGAGGACGCTTTCGATGGCCTTGCGGAAAGCGGGCGCGTTACCCAGCGGTCCTTTGAGCGCCACCAAAGCGTCGCGCAGTTCCATGAGTTTTTTCAGTTCGGGTACCTGGTCCACCAGCGAGGCGGGATTGAAGTCCTTCATCGATTTGACGTGAAGTTGCACCGCCAACTCTTCATTGCCTTCATCCTCTTGCAGACGGTTTGGCACGCTCAGCGTGAGGCTCAGGGCCTGCTTGGCCAGCACCTCGTCGAACGTCATCTTGTCGATGCTGATCGGCTTGCGCTCTTCGACTTTTCGCTCGTCTTTGCGCAGGGTGTAATCACCGATTGCGAGCAGCTTCAGCGGCAGCTCAATCTCTTCCTGCGCCCCGCCCGTAGCAGGTTTGAACGTGACATTGATGCGTTCCTTGGGGGCTACCGATCCTTCTTTGGCCATGGCCGTTCTCCTGGTAATTAGGGCCCTTAGGCCTGTTCAAGTACGACTTCGAGGTCGAGGTGGCAGAGCCTGCGATAAACCTCTTCCTTGCGCTCCCGGGCCCCGGGAACCTGAGGCAGCAATTCGAAACAGCTGTGCAAGAGCGCAAGCACTTCCAGCGCAAGATCAGGCTCCCAGGCATTGATGCCTGAGTCCTCCAGCGTCAAGTCGAGGGTTTCGAGTTGGGTCCTGGCGAGTTCGTATTTCCTGGCGGTGAAGCACAACCGTGCCAGGGCGAATTGCCAGAA
This sequence comes from Pseudomonas sp. HP_12, assembly GCF_055283955.1. Classification (NCBI taxonomy): domain Bacteria; kingdom Pseudomonadati; phylum Pseudomonadota; class Gammaproteobacteria; order Pseudomonadales; family Pseudomonadaceae; genus Pseudomonas; species Pseudomonas sp. HP_12. The sequence goes on along the minus strand of NZ_JBTOQG010000059.1, from coordinate 178,148 downwards.
AAATCGTGCACGCCCGCCCTGAGCGCTGTGCAGGCCTTGCTTGAGCAGCTGTACAGCAGCTTTGAGGCCTTTATCGCGCAACACCGAGACCGCGCTTTCCAGGGCGGACTCCCAGGCTGGCTGGTTATCGGCGGTTTCGACTCTGCGAGGCGCACTGGCGGCCTGCAGCCGAGGCATGACGGTGGCACTGATCCAGGCGCGGGTCGCCGGATCCGCAAACGGGACGCCGTCGTGAAAACGAAGCTCGATGACCTCCGGCAGCCGCTGAATCAAGAGCGCGAATTGAATTTCCACCTCGCGCATTGCCAGCTCGGCGTTCAGCGCGTGCAGACACTCCCACGCCATTCGCTGGCCATCGAACCAGAACGGCGCCTTTGCCAGACTCGCCTCCAGCTCGACCAGCAGATCGGCGTAATTGCCCTGATCGTATTGGTCTCGGTAGCACTTGAGCTTGTCTGCCGGAAGCCCGCGCAGCGCGGTGATGTGCTCTGAGTTGCGCTCTGGCAATGCCTCGATTGGCAGCCACAGCAATGTTCGGTTCAGGCGCAACGCGCGCAGGTCGCTGGCTTTTTGCTTGAGCCACCAGGCACACAACGAGCGCGCGCTGTCCTGCTGAAGTCGCAGTGACTTGTGCGCGTCTTTCTCGCTGTCAATCAGCATCGGTGAGAGGAATGACTGTGCAGGAGGCGGCTTGGCTGGCGCGTCAGCGCCCCCAACGACACCGGCGTCGGGCAGGTTGTCAGTTACCCGTTGGGCCATATTTTTCAAACGCCGGGAGATCGGCAACAGCAAAGGTGCGTCGTCGCCCATGTGCTGGGTAAACACCGCATCAAGGTCTTCAAGTATCTCGACGAGGCGACTGAACAGCGGTAACTGCGCCTTGATTGCGACGTGATCAAAAAGCACGTGCTCAAGGCGGGGAAGGAGCCAGCCGATGGCTGCGGAGCGGGTGCGAATCTTGACGGGATGTACTTCGACCCAGTGGCACATGCAGAGATGGTGAAGTAGCCCTAGTCCTGCCAACAGCCCCTGGAAGGATTCGCGCTGATACAAGGCCCACGCAAGCCAGGCCGCGACGCGAAGATCTTTGGATTGGGTGCGAAGCAGGTGCTCACTTTGTTCACGCACCTTCTGCCAGTCGATCTGAAACGTTTCGTGCATGGATTGAGCTTTATTGACCTCGCTTTCCAGCGCCTCGTATTCATTTGAAAAACGAACGTCTTCACCCGCAAAGCTCTCTGTGGAGATAGAGGCTTGAGCACTTTCAAGATAATGATCGGACAGTGGAGTTGAATAAGACATTCGAGATCTTCAGTGTAAAACCGCGCCAAATTTAGACAATTAAATTGGCGGGCCTAACGGAATTGGAATAAGGACTAGTTGTGCGGCCGACATGTAACAAAACATCTACCCTTCAGAGGCCGGGAATAATACTCAGCGCGAATAACACTATCAAGCTCTCTATAAACGCGATAACCCCTCTCATGTCGTAGGAAGTTTCTTCAAATATACGAGACTCAGGGTAACTTCTTTCATACATCTTCTTTCTCTCGTTGCTCAGGCGGCGGGAAATATCCTGTCCAGCGTTCAGGACCGGGAAATCGCGATCATGCAACAGGTGCAAGGGGGGCGCGTTCTTCCTCAGACAGTCTGCAATCATCCGCGCCCAGCAATGGCGTGAGGCCTCCATGCGCAAAAAACTGCGCACTTCTCCACCGATAAATCACTGAATGATACTGGCCAGCCCTTATAGAACGGACCCTGCAGGTAAGTGAGCAAGAAGTTGCGCAGCACTGCGCAACTTCTTGCGCAGATTTACGCCACAAAGTCATTCGATAGACGGCAGTGAACCGTTAAACACCCACCAGACCGATGTTTAACATGAACCAACCCTTACTTGGCACGATGCTTGAAATAACACTTCGCCCGCCAGGCAAATTCGCTGGCGGGCATTTTAATTTACGAGGCAAGGAGCATTTTCATGGCGACACCAGCATATATGTCCATAACAGGCACCAAACAGGGCCTGATCACCGCGGGCGCGTTCACCGCAGATTCGGTCGGCAACACGTTCCAGGAAGGTCATGAAGATCAGGTCATGGTGCAAGGGTTTCAACATGAAATGATCATTCCGCGCGACCCGCAGTCGGGGCAGCCAACCGGTCAGCGTGTTCACAAGCCGGTCAAGATCACCAAGGTGTTCGACAAGTCTTCGCCCCTGTTGCTGGCAGCGTTGACCTCGGGCGAACGCCTGACCGAAATCACCATCCAGTGGTATCGCACCTCGGCAGCGGGCACACAGGAGCATTACTACACCACCAAACTCGAGGACGCGATTATCGTCGACATCAAGGACTACATGCATAACTGTCAGGACCCGTCGAACGCCCACTTCACCCATCTGGAAGACGTGGAGTTCACCTACCGCAAGATCACCTGGACCCACGAAGTCTGCGGCACTTCGGGCTCCGATGACTGGCGCTCCCCGGTTGTTGGCTAAGTTCAGCTGACCATCAAAATCCCGGCTGGTAATACTGGCCGGGATTTCTGAGCCTTTGCGGCGCGGGCTCGCGGATTTTGCGGCAGATGCGCTGTCCAACCCCATGTTCGTGGGATCTAGCAGCAAACTCCTCCCGCGTCCTTTCAGCCCGCGACCGCTGTGCTTGCCTGGAGGCTCAATGAATCTGCACACGCCCCTGACCGATGACGCAGGCTCTGCGCCTCAGCAGGACTGGTTCTCACATGAGCACTACGCCCGGATCGGCGAGCTGATTGCCCGGCTCAACACCAGTGACACTCGGGAAAGCGTGTCGCGTTACCACGCCATGGCCGAGGGGTATTTGCTGGGACTGCTGGACAGCTATCACGTCAGCGTCGAGCATCACGACGCCGTACGCCAATACCTGCACAACCTCGCCATTGCGCGGTTGAAGGCGGTCAAACCGAAGCTGCGCAAGTAAGCGGGCGCCGCTCAGCCGATGATGATCGTGCCGGCCGCAATGACCACGCACGCAAGGATCTTGCGCACGGTCAGCGACTCGCCCAAAAACAGATACCCCAGCAAGGCGGCAAACAGCACGCTGGTTTCACGCAGGGCCGACACCGCTCCCATGGGCGCGAGGGTCATCGCGTAAATGACGATGCCGTAAGCGAGCAGCGACACCACACCTCCCCCCAACGCGGCAACCAAACCGGGCCGGACCGTGAACAGACTGCGTGCGTCCCGCAGGCAGATATAAGTGATCGGCATCATTACGCCCCACAGGGCGCACATCCAGGCGGTGTACGCCATCGGCGCGCCGGACAGACGCCCGCCGATGCCGTCCGTCACGCTATAGGCCGCAATGAAACACCCGGTGCCCAGCGCATAAGGGAGGCTGGTCATGTCCAGTTTCCGGCCCTTGAAAGCAAGAGAAATAATCCCCGCTGACACCAGTGCAATGCCGATCATCGCGCCGGTCTCGACCACCTCCCCCGCAAATATCGACGCACACAGCGTAATCAGCACCGGCGATGAACCCCGTGAGATCGGATAGGTTTGCCCGAGGTCGCCGCTGCGGTAAGTACGTACCAGAAACAGGTTGTAGCCGATATGCAGCAGCGCCGAGAGCACCGCGTAAGGCCAGCTCTCCGGCGCCGGGGCGTCCATGAACAGCGCCCCGGCATTGCTGACGATGGCCACCGCGACGCACATGATGGTCATCGACCAGAGTTTGTCGCCACCGCCGCGCAACAAGGCATTCCAGCTGGCGTGCAGCAAGGCGGCGAAGAGGATTAGCAGGATGATGTGAGTAGGCATGCCCGATATTAGTCAGTCAACGCCGGGAAAAAAAAGCGACGTTTCTTCATCCAGCCATGAGTAAATACTCATGACTCAGCCGTAAGCCCTCCCCGCCGCTGTCGACTCATCGAGCAGCCAATCGCGAAAACTGGCCACGTGTGGCTGGGTTTCGACCCCTTTCGGGCAGACGAAGTAGTAGGCCACCGGCGAGGGAAACGGCACGTCGAACAGCCTGATTAAACTGCCGTCGCGCACCTCTTTCTCTACGTGTCCACTGCGAACGAGGGAGATGCCCTGCCCTAACAAAGCCGCCTCCACGGTCATGTTGGTGTCGGGAAAACGCACGCTTTCCTTCAGCGAAGTCACACCCAGGCCGATGTTCTGGAACCAGACTTCCCATTTTGGCACCAGGTCGGAACCGTCCCGGGCCAACAGCGGGTAACGCAACAACTCGGCCGGCTCCCGGGGCATGCCGAAGCGCTTGAGCAAGTCAGGGCTCGCCACGGGAAAAATGTGTTCCCTGAACAGAAATTCCGAGTGCAGCGCGGGGTAGTTACCGCCACCCAGACGGATCGCGACGTCGGGATCGCCGCTGGCAAACTTGATGGGAGTGTCGGTGCTGTCCAGCGTGACGAGGATTTCCGGGTGCAACTGGGACAGATTGGGCAAGCGCGGCAACAGCCATTTCAGCGCATAGGAATAGGTCGTACTGACCTTGAGCCTGACGCGGCCGTTCTCTTCACGAAGGTCCGCAAGCGTGGCCTCCAGGTTCATGAAAAACGTCCGCACGATCGGCGCCAGGGTGGCACCCGCCGGCGTCAGGCTCAACGTCTTGCCGCGCTGAAACAGCTGCACGCCCCAGATGTCTTCCAGATGTTTTAATTGGTGACTGACCGCACTTTGGGTAACGTGCAGCTCCTCGGACGCGGAGGTAAACGTCCCGTGACGGGTGGCGACTTCGAAGGCGCGCAAGGTGGCGGTGGGTGGCAGATCTCTCATCTCATCAGGCCTCAAGGGGCGTGAGCGAAGCCGCCCACACCATGAATGATGGCTCATGGTAGATCATTATGCAGATTGACAGAGGGAACGACTCACGTATGACCGGACAGATCATTTACAGCGTGAAAGGCGAGAGCGACGAACTCAAGGCGGCGGTCGCCAGCGCCCAAGCCACCTTCAAGTTCTTCTGGCGCGAGCTGTCATGGGAGGCACGCAGAATCGTCAAAAGCCTGGACATGGCGGCGGTCAAAATGTCTTTCGTGCTGGACGCCGACGACCCCGACATCCCTGCCGTCGAAAACATGTGGGTCACCGACATCGAGTTTGACGGGGAGTCCATCAGCGGTGTGCTGATGAATGAACCTCGCTGGTTCACCTCACTGAAGGCGTCCGACCCGGTGACGCTGCCGCTGGCGGCCCTCAACGACTGGATGTACGTCCGCGGCGGGCATGTCTACGGCGGCTTCACGGTCGATGCGCTGCGCAGCGGAATGTCCACCGAGGAGCGCGACGCCCATGACCGGGCCTGGGGCCTGGATTTCGGAAAAGCCGGCAGCGTTGAAGTGGTGCCCGCTGAAGAAGGCCAGACGCCGCGACTGCTGTCCCGGAATCTGGACCGTGCGCAGGATCGACAGACCCTGGCCGCCCTGGAACGCAGCGAGCACCCGATGGCGCTGAACATGCGCGACAAGGTCGAAGAAGGGTTGCGCCAGCATCCGGAAGTGATCCGGGAACCGGACGCCGGCGGATGGCTGCTCCTGCACCGCGAAGTGCTGGCGGGCAATGACACAGTGGTTCGTGCGCTGCTGCGCCACGGTGCGGATCCGCTCACACCCAACAGCAACGGCCAGACCTCGTTGGCGCTAGCATCCGCCGCAGGATGGCCCCGGATCGTGGATCTGCTCGAGGGAAAGGACACCGACTACCCGGGTCCGGTCGAGTCCAGTGGTTTTCCTCTCTGGCCAATCGCCCTGGCGCTGATTGGGGCGTCGCTCACATGGCTCTACTACCTTGTGATCGACCCCATACGCGCAGTATCGGCCGGCCATGGCAACCAGATTCCGGGGCCGCTCACCTATTCGGTTGCATTGCTGATCCTTGGTTTCGGCGTGGCGGGCATGGGCCCGTGGTACTACCGGTTGCGACTGCGCACCCCGCAAGCGGGCGGCAGCCGCGTGCTGGATCTGGTGGCGATCCTCGGCCTATGGGTGCTTGGCCTAGTGCTGCATGATTATTTAGGCAGCTACCTCATCAGTCATCGGTAGTGACGTGGCGCGACCGAAACCTAAAAGACCATACCGCCTGAGACATCGAGCGGAGCCGTACCCAAGTCTCACGGAAACTGCGCGCGTTCATTGGTTTCATGAAAGCTCGATTGAACGCCTGAGCAGGCTGCACGCCCTTTCTACGGGTCCGGGTCTGGCCGGGGTGTAGGACCGGCTTCAGCCGGGAAGGCGTCAGGTGCCACACCGCATCCGCCCTGCTCCCCTTTGAGGCTCTTCATCACCGAGCGCCCCACTGCGGAGCAATGCTGTGCAGACCACTGCCAGCGAAGGCCATCAATACGGGCGGAATTTACTTGGCACGCTTATTTCATGGTCAAAACAAACGGCAAGCCGGACCCTGGTCCTTAAGTCTCGTCCACATACGCGCCTCGAATGCGCCAGGTATCGAAGCCTGATCGACCCCTACCGGGTTGATCGGGCTTTTTTTATGGATGCTGTTCATGCCGAACTTTTTGACTCCCGACCTGCGCCCCACCGTTCACGTCGGCTTCCTGCTCTCGACCGAAGGCACCTACCGACGCATGGGTCGCAGCGCCTTGCTCGGTTTGCAGGACGCGCTGGCCGAAGTCAACGCCGACACCCGGCGCCGCGTGCAACTGGAGGCCATTTGCGTGGACCCCCAAGGCGATCCGGCCGCCTACAGCAGTGGCGTCGCGCAGCTGCTGCGTGCGGGCGTCCGGCACATCTTCGGCACCACGCTGTCGGCAAGTCGCAAGGAAATCATCCCGGACCTGGACCAGCACGGCGCCCTGCTCTGGTATTCGAGCCCGTACGAAGGCTACGAAAGCAGCGAAAACGTCTTGTACCTCGGCGGATGCCCGAACCAGACGCTGTTGCCGTTGTTGCGCTACGCCTTGAGCCAGTTCGGTCGGCGGGCGTTTTTGCTCGGTTCCAACTACGTCTGGGGCTGGGAAAGCAACCGCATTGCCCGGGAAGTGCTGGAAGCCAACGGCGCCGAAGTGCTCGGGGAAAAGTACTGGCACCTGGGCGCGACCGGCTTCGACACGCTGATCGAAGGGCTGATTCAGGACCCGCCCGCGTTCGTGCTCAACAACCTGGTGGGCGAGTCGTCCTACGCCTTTTTGCAGCAACTGGATCGGGCCTGCGAGCGCAAAGGCCTGCGCCTGCCAGTGCTCAGCTGCAACCTGACCGAAGCGGAGCTCGATGGGGTCGGCCCGATGCAGGCGCTGCGGCTGCTGTCCTGCGGGCCGTTTTTTGAAACGCTGAACCCCGCGTTTTGCGAGGGTCAGCAGCGCCATGGCCCGCGCATCTGTTCGCACTATTACACCAGCGCCTACACGTCGCTACGGGTGTTCGCCGACGCTTTGCACATCAGCGAGGATGCGTCGCCCAAGGCGATTTGCGAGCACCTTTACGGCCACCCGGTTGCCAGCGTGCTCGGCACCGTCAGTCTGTCGGCGCGCAACCATCACAGCGCGCTGGCCAGTCATATTGCCGAACTGCGCGGGGGTCGCTTTGAAGTGGTGCAGTCGGCGCCACACCCGATCGCCGCCGATCCCTATCTCACTGTTACGGATGTACACGCGGATGGGGTCGACCGACACGCCACCCCGGCACCGCGCTTGAGGATCGTCAAATGAACACACGCGCATTTCCTGCTTTCGACCAGGGTCACTTGCTGCTGATCGACTGCGATGAACGCAGTCAGGCCAATCTGGGCAAGAGCCTTCAACGCCTGGGTATCCACTCGCAAGCGCTGGATCACGATGGACCGTGTGACACCCAAGGCTGTTTCGCGGCGATCCTTGAAATCGAACATTTCGCCAGCCCCCTGGCGGTGCAGGCGCTGAATGCGGCCAGCATTCCCATCGTCGCGCTGACCGCCCACGAAACCCTGTCGCAGATCCAGCGCGCGCTGCAGCTTGGCGCCACGGCATTGCTCAACAAACCCATCAGCCAGGGCTCGGTGTACACCACGCTGATGATGGCGGTGGGATTGCGCGAGCGGCAGCGCGCCGATGCCGAACAGCTCAACGAGTTGCAACAGCGCCTGGCACTGCGTCCGCTCATGGCCCAGGCCCTGGCGCGCTTGATGGTGACCCAGCGCATCAACGAGGCGACGGCTTACGAGCGTTTGCGCAGTCTGTCGATGCAGCTCAACCGGCCGATCGAAACGCTGTGCGTCGACCTCCTCGCGGCGCGGGACGAGGACCGCGCATGAACACCCTCAAAGCCCTGTTGCGTCGACCGGCCGTGGCGGTTTCGCTGCTGTTTATCGTCACCGTGGTGCTGCTCGCGGCGCTGGCCCCGTGGATAAGCCCCTTCGACCCGGATGAGCAATTCGTCGAAGGCCTGACTCTGGAAGGCGCGCCCATGGCTCCGTCGACGCCGTACTGGATGGGCACCGACCTGCTCGGCCGGGACCTGCTGTCGCGGTTGATTTTCGGCGCGCGCACCTCGCTGTTCATCGGCGTGCTGGCCAACGGGCTGGCGGTGCTGATCGGTACGCTGGTGGGCCTGACTGCCGGCTTTGTGCGCGGCTGGCTCGGCAGCGCGTTGATGCGCCTGACCGACCTGATGATGGCCTTCCCCGCGCTTCTGTTGGCGATTGCCCTGTCGGCGATTTTCCAGCCCAGCGTGTGGATCGTTGCCATGGTCATCGCGATGGTCAACTGGGTGCAGATCGCCCGGGTGATCTATGCCGAAACCGTGGCCCTGAGTGCGCGTGATTTCGTCGCCGTGGAGCGCACCCTCGGCGCCAGTTCCCTGCGCATTCTGTTCTCCCATCTGTTGCCCCATCTGCTGCCGACCATTCTGGTGTGGGCGACGCTGGGCATTTCCACCACCGTTTTGCTGGAAGCCACCTTGTCGTACCTGGGCGTGGGCGTGCAGCCACCGACGCCGAGCTGGGGCAACATCATTTTCGAGAGCCAGACTTACTTCACCTCCGCGCCTTGGCTGGTATTCATTCCGGGCGCGGCGATCATCCTCTTGTCTCTGGCGTTCAACCTGGTCGGCGACGCCCTGCGCGACGAACTCGACCCCACACTCAAGGGGCGTCGCTGATGCTGCCGTTCATTTGCCGCCGGGTCGGTTACGCGCTGCTGATTCTGCTCGGCGTGACCTTCATCACCTACCTGTTGCTGTTCCTGCTGCCTGCCGACCCGGCGCGGCAGATCGCCGGGCGCAGCGCGACCCCTGAAGTGGTGGCGGCGATTCGGGCGCAACTTGGGCTGGACCTGCCCTTCTATCAGCAATACCTGAGTTACCTGGGCAACCTGCTCCACGGCGACCTTGGCCGCTCCTACATCCAGCGCACCGCCGTGAGTGAACTGATCGGCGCGCGACTGCGGCCTTCGCTGGAACTCATGGCGGCAGGCATCGGCTTCGAGCTGCTGATCGGCATCAGCCTGGGCATGCTCGCGGCGCTCAAACGCGACAGCTTCGCCGACAAGCTACTGATGGCGTTTTCCTTCGTCGGCGTGTCGGCGCCGCAATTCATCGCCGCGATGCTGTTTCTGTACTTCTTCGCCGTGCAACTGGGCTGGTTCCCCCTGGGCGGCTACGGCGGCGCCAGCCATTTGATGCTGCCGGCGCTGACCCTCGGGCTGCTCGGCAGTGGCTGGTATTCGCGCATGGTCCGCTCTTCGATGATCGAAGTGCTGCATCAGGACTTCATCCGCACCGCACGGGCCAAGGGCCTGAGCCGGGCGCGGATCGTGTTCGTGCACGTGCTGCCCAACGCCATCGTCCCGGTGATCCCGATGATCGGCATCGACATCGGCGTGTTCATGGGCGGGCTGGTGGTGGTCGAGTCGGTGTTCGGCTGGCCGGGCATCGGTCAGCTCGCCTGGCAGTCGATCCAGCAAGTCGACATCCCGGTCATCGTCGGCGTCACCACGCTGTCGGCGGTGGCCATCGTGCTGGGCAACCTGCTGGCGGATCTGGTGATCCCGCTGGTGGACCCGCGCATCGACATCAAGCAGCACTGAATTCCATCAACACAACGGGGCATAACAATGAAGATCAACGCGCTGACCCTGGCCGTGGCGGCCACGCTGTTTACCACGCCACTGTGGGCCGACACGCCGAAAAGCGGCGGCGATGTGGTGGTGACCTACCAGAACGATGTCGCGACGCTGGACCCGGCAATCGGCTATGACTGGCAGAACTGGTCGATGATCAAAAGCCTGTTCGGCCGCCTGATGGACTACAAGCCGAGCACCACCGAGCTGGTGAAAAGTCTGGCCGAGGACTACAGCATTTCCCCGGACGGGCTGGTCTACAGCTTCACCCTGGTCAAGGGCGTGAAATTCCAGAACGGCCGTGAGCTGGTCGCCAATGACGTCAAGTACTCCCTGGAGCGCACCGTCAACCCGAAAACCCAGAGCCCGGGCGCCGGTTTCTTCAGCTCCATTGTCGGCTACGAAGACGTAACCGGCGGCAAAAGCACCACCCTCAGCGGCATCAAGGTGGTCGACGACCAACACCTGACCATCACGCTCAGCGCACCGAACGCGACCTTCCTGCACATCATGGCCATCAACTTCGCCTCGGTCGTGCCAAAGGAAGCGGTGGAGCAATGGGGCGCCGACTTCGGCAAACACCCCGTGGGCAGCGGCGCGTTCAGCCTGGCCGAGTGGAAACTGGGGCAGAAGCTCGAACTGGTGAAGAACCCGAATTACTTCCAGAAGGGCCTGCCCTACGTCGACAAGATCACCTTCGAAATCGGCCAGGACCCGACCGTTGCGCTGCTGCGCCTGAACAAGGGCGAAGTGGACATTGCCGGCGACGGCGTGCCACCCGCGCAGTTCCTGCAGTTCAAGAACGACCCGGCCTCCAAACAATTGCTGGTCACCGGCAATCAGTTGCAGACCGGCTACGTGACGCTGAAAACCACCCTGCCGCCGTTCGACAATCTCAAGGTGCGCCAGGCCATCAACATGGCCATCAGCAAGGAACGCATCGTGCGCATCATCAACGGGCGCGCAGTGCCGGCGAACCAACCGCTGCCGCCGGCGATGCCCGGTTATGACACCCAGTACAAGGGCCTGCCCTACGACGTCGAAGGTGCGAAAAAGCTGCTGGCCGACGCCGGTCTGGCCAAGGGTTTCGACACCGAGCTGTACGTGATGAACACCGACCCGCAGCCGCGCATCGCCCAGTCGATCCAACAGGACCTGGCCAAGGTCGGCATCCGCGTGCAGATCAAATCCCTGGCCCAGGCCAACGTGATTGCCGCCGGCAGCTCCAAAGATCAGGCGCCGATGGTGTGGTCCGGCGGCATGGCCTGGATCGCCGACTTCCCGGATCCGTCGAACTTCTACGGCCCGATTCTCGGTTGCACCGGCGCGGTGGAAGGCGGCTGGAACTGGTCGTTGTACTGCAACAAGGCGCTGGATGAACGCGCCGCCAAAGCCGACGCCATGGCCCGCCCGGAACAACAGGCCGAGCGCACCGAGGCCTGGAAGAAGATCTTCACCGACGCCATGGCCGATGCGCCGTGGGTGCCGATCTTCAACGAGCAACGCTTCACCGTGCGTTCCAAGCGCATGGGCGGCGACGACGCGCTGTACGTCGACCCGGTCCACGTGCCGGTCAACTATGACTACATCTGGGTGAAGTGATGTCGCGCTGGCCTGCTCCCGGTAAACGCCGGGTCACAGGCCATCACGCCTTGCCCCTTAGCAACGAGGACCGCACCCATGTGCCAGAACTGCCTGGTCAAGACCATTCACAGCGTCAGCAGCCACTTCGGCTGGGACCGCAGCTTTACCCCGGTCGAGCGCGTGGCGCCCGGCACCACCCTGCAGATGAACTGCCGGGATTCGTCCAACGGCTATTTCACTGCGCAATCGCAAGTGGCCGACGTCAGCGTCATGCCCTTCGACCAGATCAATCCGGTCACCGGACCGATCTACGTCGAGGGTGCCGAACCCGGTGACATCCTGAAAATCACCCTGGACAGCTTCAAGCCCGGCGGCTTCGGCTGGACCGCCAACATTCCCGGCTTCGGCCTGCTCGCCGACCAGTTTCAGGCGCCTGCGTTAGCGCTGTGGCACTACGACACGCAGACCCTCGCCCCCGCCGCGTTCGGTGATTTCGCCAAGGTGCCGCTCAAGCCGTTCGCCGGCACCGTCGGCGTGGCGCCGGCCGAAGCCGGGCTGCATTCCATCGTGCCGCCGCGCCGGGTCGGCGGCAATCTGGACATCCGCGACCTGGCGGCCGGCAGCATTTTGTACCTGCCGGTGGAAGTCGCCGGCGCGCTGTTTTCCATCGGCGACACCCACGCGGCCCAAGGCGATGGCGAGGTCTGCGGCACCGCCATCGAGAGCGCCATGGACGTGGTGGTCACGCTCGACCTGATCAAGCAAACGCCCTTGGCCACGCCGCGTTTCAGCACCCCAGGCCCAGTGACGGGGCACCTGGACAGCGCCGGCTACGAAGCCTTCACTGGCATCGGTCCGGACCTGATGCAGGCCGCACGCCAGGCCGTCACCAACACCATTGACTGGCTGTGCCGCGAGCACCGCATGCCGGCGGAACAGGCCTATATGCTGTGCTCGGTGTGCGGCGATCTGCGCATCAGCGAAATCGTCGACCTGCCGAACTGGGTGGTGTCGTTCTACTTTCCGAAAGTGGTGTTCCAGTGAAGCCAGCCGAGCAGCCGAGTCTGTCGGTGGAGCGGTTGAGCATCGACGTCGGGGGCGGCGCGTCACGGCGTCGGGTGGTCGATGAGTTGAGTTTCGCCCTCTATCCCCGCCGCACCCTGTGCATCGCCGGCGAATCCGGCAGCGGCAAATCGCTGTCGTCCCTGGCGATCATGGGCCTGTTGCCCAAGGCGGCCAGTGTTCCCGGTGGCGCGATCCTGTTTGACAACCGCGACCTGCTGAGTCTGCCGGAGCGAGAGCTGCAACGCTTGCGCGGCAAGCGCATCGGCATGATCTTTCAGGAACCGATGACGTCGCTGAACCCGCTGCTGACTGTTGGCCAACAACTGGCGGAAACCCTGCGCCGGCATGAGGCGCTGAGTCGCAGCGAGATTCACCAGCGCTGCCGGGCCATGCTCGACGCCGTGCGCATGCCCCAGGTGGACAAGCGCCTGACCCAGTACCCCCATGAGTTATCCGGCGGCATGCGCCAGCGGGTGATGATCGCCATGGCGATGCTCTGTCAGCCGGAAATCCTCATCGCCGACGAGCCGACCACCGCGCTCGATGTGACCATTCAGGCGCAGATCCTTGAGCTGATGCGCGAGTTGCAGCAGCAGTTCGCGACCAGTCTGTTACTCATCACCCACGACATGGGCGTGGTCGCCGAGATGGCCGATGAAGTGGTGGTGATGAATCAGGGGCGCATGGAAGAGCGCGGCTCGTTGCATCAGGTCTTCACCGACGCGCAAGCGCCCTACACGCGCAAATTGCTGGCCGCCGTGCCGGTGCTGGGCAGCGCCCCGCCGCCTGATGTCATGACGGAACAGCCGGTGGTGCTCGCGGTCAAGGACCTCAGCGTGCGCTTCCCTTTGCGCCACGGCTGGTTCGAAACGCCGCGCACGGTGCATGCGGTCGAGGGCGTGAGTTTCGAGCTGCGTCAGGGCGAAACCCTGGGGCTGGTCGGCGAAAGCGGCTGCGGCAAATCCACCACCGGCAAGGCCTTGATGAACATGCTCAGCTATCAGGGCAGCGTCAAATTGCTCGGGCAGGAACTCAACGGTTTGCAGGGTGACGCGTTGCAGCGGGTGCGCCGCGACGTGCAGATGGTGTTTCAGGACCCGTATGCGGCGCTCAATCCGCGCAAGACCGTGTTCGATCTGGTGGGCGAGCCGCTGCTGATTCACGACAAGATGCCCGAACCCCAGCGGCGCGAGCGTGTGGCGCAGCTGCTGCAGCAGGTCGACCTGCCACGGGACACCCTTGAACGCTATCCCCATCAGTTTTCCGGTGGGCAACGCCAGCGGATCTGCATCGCCCGGGCACTGGCACTGAACCCCAAGGTGATCATTGCGGACGAATCGGTCTCGGCGCTGGACGTTTCGGTTCAGGCTCAAGTGCTGGAGCTGCTGGAACGGCTGCGCGCCGAGCATGGCCTCAGCTACCTGTTCATCTCCCACGACATGGCCGTGGTCGAACGCATCTGTCACCGCGTGGCAGTGATGTATGGCGGCCGCATCGTCGAAATCGGCGCCCGTGATCAGGTGCTGCACAACCCGCAGCATCCTTACACCCGACGTTTGCTGGCGGCAGTGCCGGTGCCGGAAGTGGGCCGGCGCCGGGATTTCAAGAGCTTGCTCAAGGAGCTGGAACGGCCTGATCCGATAAAGACAGCGGATTTTGTCGCGCCGGTGCAGCGGTTTTCGGCGGTGGCGGCGGATCACTGGGTGGCGGTGGAGTGATAACAGCAGTGACCGCTTAACGCTTTTCGGCCGTCAACGGCAGCATGCGGCGCAGGGTGTTGTCGCGGACAAGGTAATGATGGAAGAGCCCCGCTGCCGCGTGTACGCCGATCAACCAATAGCCCAGATTCCCGCCCCACTCGTGCCAGCCTTTGATTTGTCTGGCCAGATCAGGGTCCAAGGACACGGGCGCGGGCAGGAAGAAGCCGAAGTACGGCATCGGCTTGCTACCCGCCGCCAGCATCAGCCAGGCCAGCACCGGTGTCGCGATCATCAGTGCGTACAGCAGCCCATGAACGAGGTGGGCCATTCCGAGCTGCCAAGTGCGAGGGGCCGGCGTGATGGGTGGCGCCTGGTACATCAGCCTGCCCAGCAAACGCAGCCAGACCAGTGCAAATATCGACAGGCCGAACATGCCGTGCAGGCCTGACAACAGCGAGCGCAACGTGCTTCCTCGAGGGGCGAACCCCTTAAGCTCGATACAGGCGTAAACGCCGACGAACAACGCCAGCATCAGCCAGTGCAGGGACATCGACAGTCTGGCGTATCGGTGTGGGGTTGAAATCATGTTGGGGGCGCTCGCTGAGTGGGAGGATGTTGCTGATTTCCGCGCACCTTGAGGCCACTGTCTTAAGACAGTCTGAAGACGTCGCGCAGGTTGCGAAAACGCCAGGCCAGGTGAATTTCTCTACCTTCAGACTTCGTTAAGAATCGACACCGATACTCCACCCCATCACCACTGGGGAGGAGCCACACCCATGCAGGGTCTGGACTGGAATAACCGATTACCACAGCACTCAATGCCGTCCGGTGCGCTGCCTCTGGATTGCCTGCCTATGGGATTCGGCACTGCGCAATCACCGCCCCTCACGCTCAATCGTGCCTTGACTCAGGAGTCACTGCGCGACGCCTACGAGACGTTCATCCAGCATCGCTTTCGCCAGGCCCACAACGCCGAGATCCGTAGCTTCATGCCGGAGCTGTTTGGACTCCACGACAACACAGGCACCCTCTGCGCCGTGGCCGGCGTGCGGGTGGCGACCTCCGGCGCGCTGTTTCTGGAGAACTATCTGGATCAGCCTGTCGAGCAGATGATCGAAGCCAGCGCCGGCAGGCCCGTGGACCGTCAGGGCATCGTCGAAGTGGGCAACCTCGCCGCCAGCAACCTGGGCAGCGCGCGACTGAGCATCATCACTGTGACCTGGCTGCTCGCCATGAGCGGCCTGGAATGGGTGGCGTTCACCGGCAACGCCGGACTGGTGAACAGCTTCAATCGCCTTGGCCTGCGACCCCTTACGCTTTGCGTTGCCGACCCTCTGCGGCTGGGTGACGACAGGCACGCGTGGGGCAATTACTACGATTCTCAACCCAGCGTGCACGTGGGAGACATCCGCGCAGGCTTCCTGCACTTGAGCAGCAGCGGCGTGTTTGAACGCTTCGGATTACCCCTGACACTGGAGGACAGCTGCCATGTCGCCTGAACTGACCGGCTTCCGCCAGCGCATCACTGACCTCGCCGCCGCGCAGCCCGATGCCTGTGCACTGTGGGGCGATGACCTGAAATTGAGCTATGCCGAGCTGGACGCAGAAATCAATCTGCGTCAGGAAAGGCTCAAGGACCTGGACGCCCGGGTCGTGGCCCTCGCCCTGGAGAATGGCCCGGGCCTGCTGATCTGGGACCTGGCGATTCTGTTCGCAGGCCTGGCCTGTGTGACGCTGCCGCCGTTCTTCAGCGCCGCCCAGCGCCGTCATTGCCTGGAGCAGAGCCAGGCCGACGTGGTCATTGCTGACGACGGCTACTTTAGTGAGCTCGCTCCCTCGGCATTCCGTCATGAGGAGGGATTCTGGCGGCGCGTGAGCCGTCAGCCGTCGCCCCTGCCCGTCGGGACGGCAAAGCTCACCTTTACGTCTGGCACGACCGGCACCCCCAAAGGTGTCTGTCTGGACGCCGCAAGCGTACTCGCCGTGGCATTCGAGCTGCAGCGCGCCAGCGAGTCTCGCCAGCCCGCCCACCACCTTTCACTCTTGCCTCTGGCGATCCTGCTTGAAAACGTTGGCTGCTACGCCGCGCTTTACGCCGGGGCCATGCTGAGTCTGCCGAGTCAGCGAACCTTGGGCATCCAAGGGGCGAGTGGCGTGGAGTTGCCGCGCCTGCTGTCGACGTTGGCGGTGCGCCAGCCCCACAGCGTGATCTTGGTTCCGCAGCTGTTGCTGCTGCTGGTCAGCGCTTGCGAGATGAATGCGTTTAACCCGGCAGCGCTGCGCTTCATCGCAGTGGGCGGCGCCAAGGTCACCCATGAACTCTTGCTGCGCGCCGAAGCCCTCGGCATTCCGGTGTACGAAGGCTACGGCCTGTCGGAGTGCGCGTCGGTCGTGGCCCTCAACCGCCCCGACGCCCACCATCCCGGCAGCGTCGGCAAACCCTTGCCCCATGTGCAGATACGCCTGGCCGAAGACGGCGAGGTCCTGATTGGCGGGTCGCGGATGCTGGGCTATCTCGGCGATGCAGACCCCACACCCGAGTGGTGGCCGAGCGGTGATCTCGGCGAATTCGACGCCAACGGCTACCTCTACCTTCACGGCCGCAAGAAGCATCAGTTCGTGACCAGCTATGGTCGCAACGTCAACCCTGAGTGGGTCGAGGCCGAACTGACCCAACGCGGTCGGATCGCTCAGGCGTTTGTCTACGGCGAAGCCCTGCCTTGCAATCATGCGCTGCTGTGGCCACTGCGCCCGGACACCACCGACGCGCAAATACACAGCGCTGTCGCCCAGGCCAACCAGGCGCTGCCCGACTACGCACGCGTCCACAACTGGACGCGTCTTGATCAGCCTTTCACCACCGCCAACGGCATGGCCACCGCCAACGGCCGACCCCGGCGCGACGCCATTCTGGCGAATTATCGACATCTGTTCACTGAGCCCACGCGAGCAAAGGACCTTCAATCATGAGTTTTTTCCAAGCCCTGCAAGACGCCACCCGCACCGAGCGCGAGACCTTGTTCAATCTGCCCGTCATCCATGAGGCGCTGCACGGTGAGGTCTCGCTGGAGAGCTATCGCGCCTTCCTGACCCAGGCCTACTACCACGTGCGGCACACCGTGCCATTGATGATGGCCTGTGGCGCGCGCCTGCCTGCCCGGCTGGAATGGCTGCGTGGCGCGGTCTGCGAGTACATCGAGGACGAATACGGCCACGAGCAGTGGATCCTCAACGACCTGCGCGCCTGCGGTGGCGATGCCGATGCCGTGCGTGACGGCACGCCCGGTCTGCCCATCGAGCTCATGGTCGCTTACCTCTACGATCTCATCGCGCGGGGCAACCCGGTGGGACTGTTCGGCATGGTCAACGTGCTGGAAGGTACCAGCATCGCCCTGGCGACCCATGCCGCCGGTAGCATTCAGCAGCGCCTGGCATTACCGGCCACTGCGTTCAGTTACCTGAGTTCCCATGGCAGCCTCGATGTCGGCCACATGGAGACCTACCGCGCGCTGATGGACCGTCTCGAAGATCCGGAGGATCAGGCGGCCGTGATCAAGGCCTCGAAAGTGGTGTACGGCTTGTACACCGAGATGTTCCGCCAGTTGCCCCTCGTACACGCCGAACCCGTGAAGGAACTCGCCCATGCGTCTGTCTGAAACCCGCGTCGTCCTGACCGGGGCCAGTGGCGGCATCGGCATGGCCATTGCCCAGGCGCTGTGCAGCCATGGCGCCGAAGTGCTCGCCGTCTGCCGCCATCAGGAGCCGCTGTTGCCATTGCAACAGCAGTACCCGCATCTGTTGCACTGGGTGAAGGCCGATCTGACCACCGCCGAAGGTCGTCAGCACGTGCTGATGACCGCGCAGGCGATGGAAGGGGTCAACCTGCTGATCAACGCCGCCGGCATCAATCATTTCGCCATGCTGGAACAGTTACCTGGGCCCGAGATCGATTCGATGCTCGACATCAACCTGAACGCGCCGATTCAGCTCACCAGCCTGTTATTACCGCTGCTGCGCCAGGCAAGCCGCGCCATGGTGGTGAACGTCGGTTCGACCTATGGCTCGATCGGCTATGCCGGTTACGCCACGTATTGCGCGAGCAAGTTTGCGCTGCGCGGGTTTTCCGAGGCCCTGCGCCGTGAGCTGGCGGATACGCGGGTCGGCGTGTTGTACGTCGCCCCGCGCGCCACCCGCACGACGATGAACAGTCCCGCCGCGCGCGCGCTCAACTCTGCCCTGAAAACCGCCGAGGACGATCCGCAGACGGTCGCCGCCGCCGTTGTCCGTGCGATCGTGGGTAATCAGCGCGAGCTTTATATGGGCTGGCCAGAACAGTTCTTCGTCCGCCTCAACAGCCTGCTGCCCGCCGTGGTGGACCGTGGGCTGCGCAAGCACTTGCCCCTCATTCGCCGACTCAGTAGCGCCCCCTTCGACAAGAGCACCAAACCATGAAACGTCTACTCGTCGTACTGCTCGCCACACTCGCCCTGCCCGTGTGGGCACTGGATGCCCCTGACCAGCAACGCCTGACCGGGATTCAGCAGGAGTGGGCGCGAATTCAATACCAGTTGCCGGACGATCAGCGCGTTGCTGCATTCGAACAGTTGGCCGCCAAGTCCTCCGCTTTTACCCAGCAGCGTCCCGCCGTCGCCGAGGCATGGATCTGGTCGGGCATTGTCACCAGCAGTTGGGCCGGTGCCCAGGGCGGGCTCGGTGCGTTGACCAAGGTGAAAACCGCGAAAGCCGATCTCGAAAAAGCCATGACGCTGGACCCCAATACCTTGCAAGGCTCCGCCTACGCCAGCCTGGCAGCGCTTTATGATCGCGTGCCGGGATGGCCGATCGGGTTCGGCGACCCGGATAAGGCACAAGGACTGCTGGAGCAGGCGCTGAAGCTCAATCCTGACGGCATCGATCCGCTTTATTTCTGGGGCGATCATCTCTACCGCCAGGGCCACTACGCTCAGGCGAAGGAAGCGCTGGAAAAGGCTTTGCTCGCCGCACCCCGCCCCGGCCGCGAAGTGGCGGACAGTGGACGCCGTAAAGATATCCAGCTATTGCTGGTGGACGTAAACAAGAAACTGAAATGACGGAGCATTCATGCGTTTGCTGCTGGTTGAAGACGATGTTGCCCTCGGCGAGGGCATTCATCAGGCGTTGAGTCGCGAAGGCTACACGGTGGACTGGGTGAAAGATGGCGCCAGCGCCCTCCATGCCTTGTTGAGCGAAGTCTTCGACCTGGCCATTCTCGATCTCGGATTGCCCAGGCTGGACGGCCTGGCGGTGTTGCGGCGCCTGCGGGAAAGCGGCTCGGCGCTGCCGGTGCTGATCCTGACGGCACGGGACGCCACCGAGGACCGGATTGCCGGCCTCGACGCGGGGGCCGACGACTACTTGATAAAGCCCTTCGACCTGTCAGAACTCAAGGCCCGCCTGCGGGCGCTGTTGCGGCGCAGTGCCGGCCGCGCGCGGGTCACGATCGAGCACGCGGGCATCCGCCTGGACCCGGCCACCCAGCAAGTCAGTTACAAGAACGAACCCGTCGCCCTCACCCCCAAGGAATACCAGCTTTTGTACGAACTGCTCTCGCCTCCGGGCCGGGTGATGACCCGCGAACGCTTGATGCAGTTGTTGTACGGCTGGAACGAAGAAGCAGAGAGCAACACCCTCGAAGTGCACATCCATCACCTGCGCAAGAAGTTCTCCAGCGAGCTGATCCGCACCGTACGCGGCGTCGGCTACCTGGTGGAGGATCGCCCGTGACGTCGATCCGCCGCCGCACGCTGACCCTGATCCTCGGACTGGTGCTGATCGGGCTGTTGATCCTGACGCTGGTCAACCTCCATGACAGCAACCACGAAATCGCCGAAGTCTACGATGCCCAGCTCGCCACCAATGCCCGGTTGCTGCAGGGCGTGATGCGCATGCCCCTGGCGCGGCAGGAGCACGCGCAGTTGTACCAGGCGTTCAATGAGGCCCTGGCTCAGGCCGAACCCCGAATCGACGGCCACCCCTACGAGAGCAAAATCGCCTTTCAGGTCTGGGACCTTCAAGGCCGGCTGCTGGTGCACACCCCCAGCGCGCCGAGCCTGACCCGTGCGCCGCAGTACAACGGCTTCAGCGACATCAATGATCTGGGCAAACATGAGTGGCGCACCTTCGTGCTCAGGGACGAGCAACACGACCTGCTGATCTGGGTCGGCGAGCGCGACGACGTGCGCTCGGACCTGGTCAACCGCATCGTTCGCCACACGGTGATCCCCAATCTGATCGGCAGCCTGCTGCTGATGGGCGCGATCTGGCTGGCCATTGGCTGGGGACTCAAGCCGCTGGCCGATCTGGCCGCCACGCTGCGCGGTCGTCATCCGGGCTCCCTCGAACCCTTGCAACTGGCCCCGCTGCCCAGCGAGCTGGAGCCCATGCAAGCGGCCCTGAACAGATTGCTTGGACAGATTCAGGAGGTGCTGAGCCGCGAACGGCGCTTCATCGCCGACGCCGCCCATGAAATGCGCACCCCGCTGGCGGTGCTGCGTGTGCATGCGCAAAACGTGCTGGAGGCACACGATGAGGCACAGCGCGACCAGTCCCTGAGTTACCTCATCGTCGGCGTCGACCGCACGACACGGCTGGTCAATCAGTTGCTGACCGTCGCCCGGATGGAACCCGGTGCCGGCGCGGTGCTTACCCGCAATGCCGATATCGTCGCAGCTGTACGCGAGAGCCTGGTGCAAATGACGCCGTGGGTATTGAGCCGGGGGCTGGAGTTGGTGTTCGACTGCGATGAACCTTCCCTGATGGTAAGAGCCGATTTCGCCGCCATCGACATTGCCCTGCAAAACCTGGTCACCAATGCGGTCAATTTTTCGCCCTTGAACGGTCAGGTGGTCGTCACCCTGGGGGTGAGCAATGGCTATTTCCAGCTCAGCGTTGCGGACGAGGGACCCGGCATTGACGAAGCCGAGCGGGAGCGTCTTTTCGAGCGGTTCTACAGTCGCGGCAACGATCAGGGCGCCGGGCTGGGCCTGACCATCGTGCAATCGATTGCACGACGCCTCGGCGGTGAAATCATCCTGGAGAACCGCGCAGGAAAAGGCCTGCGCGCGACGCTATGTGCGCCAGCGAACAGACAGCCCTGAGAAAGCGTACTCACACTGTCGTGGCTTGAACGCTTCGTTCACCAGGGCACATCGGTGCCGGCGCTCCGCTGTGCACACCGCCCAACACGCTGCGTCCGCCGGAGTGCAAGTCATTTAAGGGAAACTAATGACGAGCACATGGACACGCACCAAACAGGCGATCTCCCGAGTCAGACTGGCGGGTCGCGCCGGAGCCCATCCGAAGCTTGCGTTCGCCTACGAACGGCTGCTGCGCGCCGAACTGTTCAACGCCGACCAGATGGCCAGCCACGGCATTGCCCTGGCCAACCAACATCAGCTCGGCGCAGTCACCACGCGGGACTTTCTGCTGGGCAGGCTGGATGACAACGAGGCATTGCTCAAGGAGAGCTGCAGTGCGTTGACTCAAGCCCAGGCGTCCGAGCGCCGTATGACCCCTGCCGCCGAGTGGCTGCTCGATAATTTTTTTCTCATCGAAGATCACATCCGCACCGCACGGTCCCACCTGCCCAAGGGTTACAGCCGTGAGTTGCCGCGCCTGAGCAATGGGCCTTCCAGCGGCCTGCCGAGGGTTTATGACATTGCCCTGGAGACGATTTCCCACGGTGATGGCCGCTTTGACGAATTGAGCCTCAAGCGCTTCGTCGTCTCTTATCAGACGGTCATGCCGCTGACGCTGGGCGAGTTGTGGGCCATTCCGATCATGCTGCGCCTGGCCTTGATCGAAAACCTGCGGCGGGTGGCCTCACGGGTCATGGCCAACTGGGACGATCGTAATCTGGCTGATGACTGGGCCGAGCGGCTCATCGAGGTGTCCGAGCACGACGTGAAAAGCGTGGTGCTGAGCGTCGCTGACATGGCCCATTCTTCCCCGCCCATGACCGCTGCATTCGTGGCCGAGTTCGCCCGCCGGCTGCAGGGCCAAAGCGCTGCCCTGGCGCTGCCGCTCAACTGGATCGAGCAGTTGCTCGCCGAGACCGGTTCGAGTATCGAGCGGCAGGTGCAATTCGATGCGCAGCAGCAGTCTGCGGATCAGATGTCCATCAGCAACAGCATCGCCAGCCTGCGCCTGCTGTCAGCGACCCCCTGGCGTGAGTTTGTCGAAGCCATGAGCCATGTGGAGCAGAACCTCCAACAGGACCCGGCCGAGGTCTATCCGCGCATGGACTTCGCCACCCGCGACAGCTATCGCCACGTCATCGAACGGCTGGCCCGGCGCAGCGGAAGCACTGAGATGTCCGTCGCGCAGACCGTTGTAGCGCTGTCCCGGGAACACCGGGATGCTTCAGCCGGAGACGGTCTCGCACTCCATATCGGGTTTTTCCTGGTGGGCCCTGGAATCGGCGTTCTTGAAGAAAACCTCGGCGCCCGTGTGCCCTTTCACGAACGCTGGAAACGCCTGCTGCAAAGCTCACCGCTGACGTTTTACCTGGCACCCGCCGGTGCCCTGACGATTATTTTTGCGCTGCCGCTGCTGTCCTCGGCACACCGGGACGGACTGCCTGATCTCGCGCTCATCGCACTGGCAGTGCCTTGCCTGGTCATGACCAGTCGCCTGGCCTTCAGCCTCATCAACTGGCTGGTCACGTTCAGCCTGCTGCCCGCCATGCTGCCGAAGATGGATTACGCCGACGGCATTCCCGATGAGGCGCGCACGCTGGTCGCCGTTCCGACGCTGATCGGTTCTCGCCCGGACGTCGACGAATTGGTGGAAGGCCTGGAGGTCAGGTTCCTGGCCAATCGCGACAGCAATCTTTTCTTCGCGCTGCTGACCGATTTCCTCGATTCACCCACTGAAGTGCAAGCGCCGGATGCCGACCTGCTCGCCTATGCCGCAGAGGCGATCAATCGGCTCAACGGCAAGTATGCGGACGAATTGCCGGCGCGGTTTTTCCTGTTTCACCGCCCTCGCCGCTGGAGCGCCAGTGAACGCGCGTGGATGGGCCACGAGCGCAAACGCGGCAAGCTGACCGACCTCAACGCGTGGCTGCGCGGCGCGGGCGAGGACCGTTTCACCACCATCGTGGGTGACACCTCGGCCCTTGGTACTGTGCGTTATGTGCTGACCCTTGACACCGACACCCTGCTGCCGGGCGAGGTGGCCCGCCAGTGTGTGGCCGCGATGATGCATCCGCTGAACCGCCCGGTGTTCGATGCAAGCCGTGAGCGCGTCATTTCCGGGTACGCGCTGTTGCAACCCCAGGTCGGCATCAGCCTGACCAGCACCCCCCGCTCGATCTATTCGCGCCTGTTCGGCAGTGGCGGCGGCGTTGACCCCTACACCCGGGCGGTCTCGGACATCTATCAGGACCTGTTCAAACAGGGCTCCTTCATTGGCAAGGGCATCTACGATGTCGATGCGTTCACCTGTGCACTGGAGGGCTGTCTGCCGGACAACCAGGTTCTCAGTCACGATTTGATCGAGGGCTGCTACGCCCGGTCGGGCCTGCTCAGCGACGTGCAGTTGTATGAGCAATATCCGTCTCGCTACAGCGTGGACGTCAAACGACGTCATCGCTGGATTCGCGGCGACTGGCAACTGATCCCCTGGATCCTGCCCTGGACCCTGAACACGCGCGGCGAATGGTCACGCAACCGTCTCGACGTCATGGCCCGCTGGAAAATCCTCGACAACCTGCGCCGCAGCCTGGAGCCGGCGGCCGTGTTGCTGATGCTGGCCTGGGGTTGGTTCGCCAGCAGTGAACCGCTGGCCTGGACCTTGGCGGTGGTCGGCCTGCTGGTCATGCAACCGCTGCTCAGGACCCTGACCGATGGGTTGCAACCGCCGTTGAACGTGCCTTATCGGCAATACCTGGCCGCGCTGTGCCGGAGTCTGGGGCAAGACCTCGCCCAGATCGCGGCCACCGTCGCATGGTTGCCGTTCGAGATGTATTACAGCGTGGGCGCCATTGCACGCTCGCTCTGGCGCATCCTGTTCAGCCGCCGCCTTTTGCTGCAATGGCAACCCTCCCGCGAAGTCGAGCGCAACACGCAAAACCCGCTGCCGGCGCTCTACCGCGAGATGTGGTTCGGCCCTCTGCTCGCCCTCTGCGGATTCGCCGGCTTGCTGACTGACCCGCTCGCGCTGGCGATCGCCATGCCGTTCCTGCTCGCCTGGGCTGCCGGCCCCTGGATCGCCTGGCGCCTGAGCGCGATGCCGGAAAATGCCGTGTTCGAGCCCTCGGTGGAAGCATTGCGCTTCCTGCAGGTGCTCTCGCGGCGGACGTGGGCATTCTTCGACGAACTCGTCGGGCCCCAGGATAACTGGCTGCCCCCTGACAATATTCAGGAAGAGCCGAAATCGGTGATCGCCCACCGGACCTCCCCGACCAACATGGGCATGGCCTTGCTTGCGCATCTGGCGGCCCACGACTTCGGCTATCTCAGCACCGACCGACTGCTGCAGCGCTTGTCCGCCTCGCTGGACACCATGGACAGCCTGGAGCGTCACCAGCAGCATTTTTACAACTGGTATGACACGCAGACCCTCAAGCCCCTGCGCCCTCAATACATCTCCACCGTTGACAGCGGCAACCTGGCCGGGCACCTGCTGACCCTGCGTGCGGGTTTGATCCAGCTGCCCGACGCCGCGGTGTTCGATGCTGCCATGCTCAAGGGGCTGCGCATCACGCTGGACACGCTGCTTGAAACGACGGACACCGCTGACACCTTGACCGCGCTCTATTCCCTGCTCGAAGCGCCCCCCGAAACAGATGAAACCGGTGCGCTGTTGACGGCGTTACAGACCGTCCGTGCTCGGGTGGCGGCCATGCCGGCGGGCAGCACCGAAGACAGCGCATATTGGCAAACCGCGTTGCTCGCCCAGTGTGATGACTGGATCGCGGCCCTCCAACGTTATCGACTGCCCACGCCTTCGATCGGTCGACACCCCCGTTACCGCACGCTGCGGGAGCTGTCCACACTGGATGAAGCTGACTGGGCTGCGGAGGATCACCCGCGCATAGACGCGGTACGCCAGGCCGCCCTCGCCGCCATCGCCCGGATCGGTCGCCTGATCCTGCTGACGGGGGATCTCGCGCAGATGGACTTCTCCCTGCTCTATGACCACAAGCGCGACTTGTTCGTGATCGGCTACAACGCCGACGAGCGTCGCCTGGACACCGGCTATTACGACCTGCTGGCGTCGGAAGTGCGCCTGACCAACTTCGTGGTCATCGCTCAGGGGCAGATTCCCCAGCGGGCATGGTTCACCCTCGGGCGACTGCTCGGTGACTGCGCCGGCGTACCGACCTTGATGTCCTGGTCCGGCTCGATGTTCGAATACCTGATGCCCATGCTGGTCATGCCCAACTACGACGGCAGTCTGCTTGACCAGACCTGCCGGGCGGCGGTGGCCGTGCAGATCGAACACGGGAAGCGCCTGGGCATTCCGTGGGGGGTATCGGAATCGGGTTATTACACGCTGGATGCGCATTTCAATTATCAGTACCGGGCGTTCGGCGTTCAGGCGCTGGGCCTCAAGCGCGGCCTGGGCGACGACGTGGTTGTCGCGCCTTACGCCAGCGTGCTGGCCTTGATGGTGGACGCCGAGGCGGCCTGCAAAAACCTGCAGCGTCTTGCCCGCAAAGGCGCCTGCGGGCGCTACGGATTCTACGAAGCGATTGATTACACCGAAGCGCGTCTGCCAAGGGGCCAGCGTTATGCCTGGGTGCAGTCCTTCATGGCCCACCATCAGGGGATGAGTCTGCTGGCCTTGGCCAGTGTGTTACTCAATCAGCCCATGCAACGGCGGTTTGAATCCGACCCTGCCCTGCAGTCGGCCCTGCTGCTGTTGCAAGAGCGGGTGCCCAAAGTCGCAGCGCCTTACCTGCAAACCGCCCAGCAGCCGGCCGCAGGGGATACAGCCGCCGGCCAGGAGAATGACCTGAGGGTGTTCGCCAACCCGGGGCTCAAGCGCCCGGCGGTGCAATTGCTGTCCAACGGCAAGTACCACGTCATGCTCAGCAGCGCAGGCGGGGGTTACAGCCGCCTGGAAAACATGGCCGCCACCCGCTGGCAGGAAGACACCACTCGCGATCACTGGGGCACGTTCTGCTACTTGAGGGACGTTGCCACCGGCGCCGTCTGGTCCAGCGCCTTTCAGCCGACCTTGCACCGGGCCGAGAGCCACGAGGCAATTTTCAGCGATGCCCGTGCCGAGTTTCGCACCCGGGAACTGGGTTTCGACACCCATACGGAAATCGTCGTCTCCCCTGAAGACAACATCGAACTGCGGCGCCTGCACGTGACCAACCGAGGGGAATCTGCGAGGACGCTGGAGATCACCACCTACGCAGAAGTGGTGCTGGCTTCGCCGGAAACGGACGCCATGCACCCGGCGTTCAGCAAGTTGTTCGTGCAGACCGAGCTGCTGCTGCCGCTGCAAGCCATCGTTTGCAGTCGTCGGCCCCGCGCCAGCGATGAGCACACGCCGTGGATGTGCCACCTGCTCGCGGCTCACGGCGTGGATATTCAGGCCATTTCCTACGAGACCGACCGCGCGCGCTTCATCGGCCGCGGCCGCAGCACCCAGTCGCCGGCAGCGCTGGACCCGGACTGCGAGCAACTGTCGGGCAGCGCCGGCCCGGTCCTGGACCCGATTGTCGCCATCCGTTGCCGGATCACTTTGCAGCCCGGGCAGCAAGGCACCATCGATTTGGTGACGGGTGTTGCGGACAGTCGCGACGACTGCCTCTCGCTGATCAACAAATACCGGGATCGGCACTTGGCGGATCGGGTTTTCGATCTGTCATGGACCCACAGTCAGGTGCTGCTGCGCCAGCTCAACGTTTCCCCCGCCGATGCCCGTTTGTTTGAACAGATGGCCTCGTCACTGATTTACGCCAACGCAGGCCTGCGCGCCGACAGCACCGTGCTGGCGGCCAACCTGCGCAATCAGCAAGGCCTGTGGGGGCAGTCGATTTCAGGCGACCTTCCCATCGTGCTGTTGCAGGTCAGAAGCCTCGAGAATATCGAGCTGGTCCAGAAGATGATTCAGGCCCACGCCTACTGGCGCCAGAAAGGCCTGCTGACGGATCTGTTGATCTGGAACGAAGACCAGGTGGGTTATCGCCAGCAATTGCAGGACGCGATCATGGGACTGGTCACTTCCGGCAGCGAAGCCACGCTGGTGGACCGGCCGGGCGGCCTATTCGTGCGCATGGCGCAGCAGATGTCGAACGAGGACCGCACGCTGATCCTGTCGGCTGCGCGCCTGGTGTTTTCCGAAGGACTGGGGACGCTTGCCGAACAGGTTCAGCGCCGCCGCGTGGTCCGGGTGCACGCGCCGTTTGTAGCAACCCGCCTTTATATGCCAGTGCCATCGAAGGCCCTTGCGCCGTTGCCCATGTCGCTGTCATTGAGCAACGCCTACGGTGGATTCAGCCAGGATGGGCGTGAGTACATCATCAACGCACCGGCCTCCCATCCCACACCAGCGCCTTGGGTCAACGTGATTGCCAATGCCCGGATGGGCACAGTGGTCTCGGAGTCCGGCAGCGCCTACACCTGGGCCGAAAATGCCCACGAATACCGCCTGACGCCCTGGCACAACGACCCGGTGAGCGACCCCGTCGGCGAGGTCATTTACTTGCGGGATGAAGACACCGGGCATTTCTGGTCAGCCACCCCCCAACCTGCCTCGGGCACTGGCGCTTACCGAACGCGCCACGGCTTTGGTTACACCGTGTTCGAGCACGAGGAAGACGGCATTCAGAGCGAACTCTGGGTTTACGTGGCGCTGGATGCGCCGATCAAGTTCTCCAGGCTGGTGCTGCGCAATGTGTCGGGGCGTGAGCGCAACCTGACGGTGACGGGCTATGTGGAGTGGGTGCTGGGCGATCTGCGCAGCAAATCAGCCATGCACGTGGTCACCCATTCGGACCCTGCCAGCGGCGCATTGTTTGCGCGCAACGCCTGGTCGGTGGAATTCAGCGAGCGTGTGGCGTTTTTCGATACCGACTCCGTCGATCACAGTGTCACGGCGGACCGTACCGAGTTCATCGGGCGTTGCGGCAGCCTGCAGTCTCCCGCCGCGATGCGGCATAAGGGGCTGTCCGGAAAAACCGGTGGCGGTCTGGACCCGTGCGCCGCGATACAGGTGACGGTGGCGCTCGCACACGGCCAAAGCACGGAAGTGATCTTGCGGCTGGGTGCGGAGAAAAATCCCCAGGCGGCCACCCAGTTGGTGCAACGCTACAAAGGCGTGCAGGTGGCGGCGGCGGAGTTGCAGAAGGTGAAGGACCACTGGCGCTCGGTGCTTTCCGTGGTTCAGGTGAAGACGCCCGTGCCGGCCCTGGACGTGATGCTCAACGGCTGGTTGATGTACCAGGTCATCGCCTGCCGGTTCCTCGCCCGCAGCGGCTATTACCAGTCGGGCGGCGCCATCGGCTTTCGCGATCAGCTGCAAGACAGCATGGCGATGATTCATGCCGACCCGGCAGCCGCGCGGGCGCATCTGTTGCTGTGCGCGAATCATCAATACGCCGAGGGCGACGTTCAACACTGGTGGCACCCGCCCCTCAATCGAGGCGTGCGCACGGCCTGCTCCGATGATTTCCTGTGGCTCGTGGCCGCCACCAGTCGCTACGTCGAGGTCACCGATGATCTGTCGGTGCTGGACGAACCCGCCGGCTACCTTGAAGGGCGCGCGCTGGGTCCGGGTGAGGAATCCTATTACGACTTGCCCGGAGTATCGCCGCTGCAGGAGCCGCTGTATCGGCACTGTGTCCGCGCCATCGAGCACAGCCTCAGCCGTGGCGAACACGGTCTGCCGCTGATGGGCAGTGGCGACTGGAACGACGGCATGAATCGCGTGGGCTATCTCGGCCGGGGTGAAAGCGTCTGGCTGGGCTTTTTCGGTTGTCAGGTGCTTGAACGCTTCGCGCGGCTCGCCGAGCGTCACGGCGACAGTGAATTCGCCGCACGCTGCGGCGAACAGGCGAAGCTGCTGCGTGACAACCTGGAAGCCTCTGCCTGGGACGGCGCGTGGTATCGCCGCGGCTGGTTTGACGACGGGCAGCCGCTGGGCTCCTCCGTCAACGATGAGTGTCGGCTGGATTCCATCGCCCAGAGCTGGTCGGTGTTGTCCGGCGCCGGATCACCCGCCCGCCAGCATCAGGCGATGCAGGCGGTGGATCAGTATCTGGTCAAACCGGACATCCGCGCCGTCCTGCTGCTCGACCCTCCTTTCGACAAAGGCCTGCAAGACCCGGGCTACATCAAAGGCTACGTGCCGGGCGTGCGCGAGAACGGTGGGCAGTACACCCACGCGGCTGTCTGGGCGGCAATGGCCTTTGCGCAGCTGGGCGACACGACCAAAGCCTGGGAGCTGTTGCACATGATCAACCCGGCCGACCCCCTCAACGGCGCCAGGATCGACACCTATAAAGTCGAACCCTATGTGATGGCGGCCGATGTCTACGGCATTGCGCCCCATGCAGGACGGGGCGGCTGGACGTGGTACACCGGCTCCGCTGGCTGGATGTACCGGTTGGGCGTCGAGTCGCTGCTGGGGCTTCAACGCACCGGCAATCTGCTGCAGCTGAACCCTCTGATGCCGGCGGACTGGCCCGGGTTTACCCTGAGCTACCGATTCGCTGAGACGCAGTATCACTTCGAGGTGGTCCGCGGCGATGCCCAGGGCAGCTCAATGACTATGGATGGCGAGCCGGTCGAGGGGGACACGCTGACGCTGGTGAATGATGGCGTGGAACGCCGGGTGCGCATTGAGTGCGGCGACTCGCGGCCCGCAGCGTCAGCGGCAGGGGAATACGCGAAGGCGGCCGATGATTGACCTCCAGTGCCGGCGCCGCGCTGGAGTACTCTCTGTTGGTCGTCCCCTCTTCCGGAGTTTCCGTATGTGCACCGCGCCGCAGCCGATCGACAATCACTTGCTGGCTGCGCTGGCCGATGAAGAACTCAGTCGGCTGGCGCCGCACATGGAATGGGTGGTTCTGGTATTGGGCGAGGTGCTGTATGAGCCCGGGGACACCTTGCGTCATGTGTACTTTCCCACCGACTCGATCGTGTCCCTGCTGCAGGTCACTGAAAGCGGCGCCTCGGCAGAGATCGCCGTGGTCGGCAACGAAGGGCTTGTCGGCATCGCGGTGTTCATGGGCGGCGAGAGCACGTCCAGCCGCGCCGTTGTTCAGAGCGCCGGGGGAGCGTTCCGGCTGGCCGGCCATAAACTCAAGGAAGAGTTCGATCGTCACGGCGACCTGTTGCTGCTCATGCTGCGCTACACCCAGGCCTTGATTGCGCAAATGTCACAGACCGGCTTGTGCAATCGGCACCATTCGATCGATCAGCAGTTGTGCCGCTGGTTGCTGTTGTCGCTGGATCGGCTGGCAGGCAATCAGCTGACCATGACCCAGGAACTCATGGCCAACATGCTGGGTGTTCGCAGAGAAGGCGTGACCGAGGCAGCGGGCAAACTGCAGCGCCAGGGCATCATCGAATATAGCCGGGGCCAGATCAAGGTCCTTGACCGCTCGCGACTGGAACAGTTGAGCTGCGAATGTTATTCAGTGGTGAAGGCCGAGTCCGACCGCTTGCTGAGCTACACCCGACAAACGTGAGTGATCGGGTCATCATTAGGGTCTTGAAGGCTCGATACGGTGATTGCACAGATCGGATAAAAACGGCCTCAGGAACTTCAGCATCCACGGGACCCTTTGATGGCGATCAGATACATCCGCAGCCTGACCGGCAGAAGACGCACCCCCGCCGCTAACCGGCACCTCGGCTTCGCCCTGGCTTTTGTGGCCGGGGCCATCAATGCCGGGGGCTTTCTGGCGGTTCAGCAGTACACCTCACACATGACCGGGATCGTCTCGTCCATGGCCGACAACGCGGTGTTGGGTGCGTACGAACTGGTCGTGCGCGGGGGCAGCGCCCTGCTGTCCTTCATGGCAGGGGCGGCCTGTTCAGCCATCATGGTCAACTACTCCCGTCGCAAACGCCTGCACAGCGCGTTTGCGCTACCGCTGCTGTTAGAAGCTTTTTTGCTGATCTGCTTCGGCTTTCTGGGCGCCACGCTGTCGGCGCTGGACGGCATGATCGTGTCGCTGACCGTGATGCTGCTGTGCTTCATCATGGGCCTGCAAAATGCCCTCATCACCAAGGTTTCCAAAGCCGAAATCAGAACCACGCACATCACCGGCATCGTCACCGACATCGGCATTGAGCTGGGCAAACTCTTTTACTGGAATGGCGCCACACCGCCCGGGCAACCGCGCGTGCTGGCCAATCGTGCGCGCCTGAAAATATTGACCGTCTTGGCCTTGAGCTTTTTCGCCGGAGGGGTCGTGGGTGCGTACGGGTTCAAACACGTCGGGTACATCGCCACTGTGCCGCTCTCGCTGGTCCTCGGAGTACTGGCCGTTGTGCCTGCGCTGGACGATGTGCGGCGGTATGTCCGGCGTGCAGTGCGTGGGTGACCTGTCGGCAGACGTGCCCGTACAGGATCGACACGCCAAGCGAAGCAGCCGAACGGTTGCCAACCGCTTCTACAAGTGAGCACGCACGTCATCCTGATCACAGAAAGCAGTGTCAGTCCCGCTGAACCTACAGCGAGCTCACCTCCGGATTCAGCCGTTCCAGCACCTGCCTGCTATTGCCGCCGCCAAACAGACTCATCAGGTCCATGACCCGGACCGGGTCTTTGGGGTCGACGCTCAGCTGGATGCCGTCGTTTTTGCCTTTGAACAGTTTGACCATCAGTTCGCAGCCATCACTGAGCATCGGGGCTTTTTCCCGCATCCCGCTTTCACAACTTTTCTGCCAGTTATCGAGGCTTTTCTCGAACCAGGCCTGGCGCTGTTTGTCGGCACTGCCGGCAGTCGGGTCCAAGGGCGTGGCGTAGCGTTGTTCGAGCAATGCGCTGCGTTTGACCATGCCCTTGTCCTTGAAACTGACGTTCAATTCGCTTAATTCGGCTCGGGCGAATGCGGCCTGCACGCCTTGCGCTGCACCGCCGAGCAACCCGTAGACGGCCATCTCGCCGCCGCGCTGCAAGTCATTGATCGTACGGTGAAGGTCCTTGACGTTATCCATGCGGTAGCTGGCGCTAAAGGTGAACAGGTCTGGCATGTCCACAAAGGTCTCACCCGTAGCGCGGGTGGCGCCGTCATCCAGGTCCAGAAACAGCGTGAGGTCGAACGGTTTGAGCTCGTTGCGGCCGCTGCTTAATAACGGGCCAAAATTATTCATGCC
The DNA here is from genome assembly GCF_055283955.1 of Pseudomonas sp. HP_12. Taxonomy (NCBI): domain Bacteria; kingdom Pseudomonadati; phylum Pseudomonadota; class Gammaproteobacteria; order Pseudomonadales; family Pseudomonadaceae; genus Pseudomonas; species Pseudomonas sp. HP_12. The sequence continues at coordinate 145,418 of NZ_JBTOQG010000059.1, read as the reverse complement.
CCTTGAGCCACCGCCCATCCCTATCAAGCCAGCCATTCCGCCCAGGTCCTGCAGACTTTGCAGCGAGCTGCTGGAAGCCTGTATGCCGCTGGCTTCGATGCGCACACGACTTCGGCTGTCGTTGTTGATCAGGTCGGTCACGATGACTTTATCGGCGCGCAGACCGCCCGCCTTGCCCTCGCCAAACTCGACGCCTTTGATCACGACCTTGCCGCCAAAGGGCGAGGAGCTGACCGAGGCCCAACTGACAGTCCCATTGAGATGGTTGTCATACACAAAGTCATCGAGCCGCTTCTGGGCCTGTTTGCCGGCGTAGGCACACAAGCCAAAATAGCCCGCAGCGAGCACCACTACAGCCGCAGCCGGGACAAGCAGTTTTTTCTGGATCATTGCACATCCCCCTGAATGTTCCGGTCAGGCCAGGCCTGTTTGAATACCTGGCGCGCCGCGTCGGGCGTCCAGCTGTCGTCGCCCAACTGCATGCGCATGATTTTCAGCGGATCACGTAAATCGGTGCAGCCGTCTTCGGCGCAGGCTTGCAGGTAAGTCACCGCTACCAGGGTCAGCGGCAGGTCTTCGCTGTCTCGCTTGACCGGGTCCACCGTGACCTCGCCTTTGGCCAGGAACCAGCCCTTCTCAGGCTTAAGGTTGGGGCCGACCACATCCAGTTGCGACTCATAGGGGTAATCGGTTTCCCAGCGTCCATCTGTCTTGCCGACGATGTGCACAATCTGGCTGTACTGCGCTTTGCCGCCGGCTACCAGCCGCGCATACCCTCCTCCGGAAGTGGGCGTATAGCTGACGTCGGTGAGCAATCGAGACTGGATGTATTTAGCGTTGCTGCTTTCGGTTTTCAGCTGGGCAAACTGCTGAAGCTGGGTCTGGGCCTGGTAGCCGGCCTGCTCACGTTTGTTCTGCTCTTCGTACTGGCGCTGACGGTCGGCGGCACGCTTCTGCTCGGCGAGCTGCGCTTCATGCATAAACAGGTAGTTGTTGGCGTTTTGCGGGTTGAACTGCCAGCTTTTGGTGCCCCAGTTCCGGTTGATATTGGATTCATACAGCCAGCTGTCGCGGTCATTCTTCACAAGGCCCTGCGGCACGTCTCGAACGGCGATGAAGTTGACGTTCGGAGTTTTCGGCTGGACCTGGTCCAGAGCGCTCAGGGCGGTGAACACCGTGGTTTTAATGGTTTCAAGCTGGCGGAAAAGCTCCTGGTTTTCGGTCACAGCCACCAGCGCCGGACTGCGCGTATCCCAATAGCCACTCCAGCTGTAAGACGCTCGCAGCAGATAATGTATGCCACTGGCCGGGTCACTGGTGAGCAGCATCAGGGCGTTTTTCTGGTCATCAAAGCCTACGATAGGAAGCTGCGGCGCTTGTTTGTTGAACGGGATGCCTTGATGAAAACTGCCTTCGTATTCCTTCAGCTTCACCCCGTCTGCCCGTAGCACCACGACTGCCCCCTCACCTGCAGCGTAGCCATCGGAACCGCAGGTAACACCCGTGGATTTTGCACTCACGAAGCGGGTGTCACCGTCTGGCTTGTAGGTGGTACGAAACAGGCAACCGTTCTGGTCTTTGAGTTCCAGGAAAAAGGTGGCGGCCTTGATCGCGTCGGCCTCGGACGGTGGCGTCCAGCCGGATACCGCAAAAGCCGGCGTCACGGGAGTGATCGTTTTGGGCACAGGGGACGGCGGAACCGGCGCCGATTCAGACGGTTGTGGAACTGCGGCGGCGGGCACAGGCGGTGGGACTGGATCTGCAGCCACAACGGGTGAAGGAGCCGGGGATGGAGCTCGATCTTCCGTCACAGCCGGTGCAGGAACTGGCGGCTGGACTGGGGCTACAGCTGCAACGGGAGCAGGAACGGGCGGCACCGGGGCCGGGTTTGGCTCGGAGACAGGCGCAGCGGCAACCTCGGCTGCTGGCACGGCCGGCATGTCAGCCACGACGACATGGCTGGACCATTCTTCCGCCTTGGCAGCCACCCCATTGGCAACGATCTGGCCTTGGGCGTTGTAGCTTTTCCAGTTCACCGTGGCAGCACTTGGGCACTGGCTGGCCAGCAGGCCGCCGAGTTTGGGCAGCAGGCGCGCGACGGCATCGTTGTCCGGCTTGCCGGCGAAGGCAAAACGCAGCGCCAGCGGATTCGTGCACCACGGCTGATTGTCGGCATGGTCCACGAAGACTTCGACGTTCTCGCCCTTGGAAAAGGCCAGCCGATAGGCAGCAGCATGGGCATTTGGGCACACGGCAAGCGCCAACAGGGTCAGTGGCAACAGTTTGCTTAAGCTGTTCATCAAATCAGTTCCCAGGCGCCGTCACCCGCCTGGCAGGCCTTGACGGTTTGCTTCTCAGCCTGACTGTCCTTGGCTTTCACGTCGTAGGTAATCGTGCGGCACGTCGTCTGCGCGGTCAGTTTGTCTTCCACCGGTTTGGCATCGATGGCGTCAAGGTCCACGCCTTGCTTGGCGGCGCTGGCAACGTCGAGGTTGTCCAGGTCAGTGGCGTTGTCGGCGGAGCCTTGTGTGGCAGCACTGCTGGCAACCGCCATGGGTTTGGGCGCAACGGCCTCCACCAGAGGGGCATACACATAGCCTACGGTGACGCCACGGCGGCCGACCATGATCCAGTCATTGTGGGTGCGGCCCAAGGCGGTGAACGTCGAACTCGGGGGTAACCCACCCGCTTTTTCGGCGCTGCTGTCCGGCGCGCTGCGCAGGTTGGCCGACTTGATGGTGCGGTAGGGTTTATTGATCACGGTCATGTCGGTGACCGGCTGAATCTTCGGCAGGCGCTTTACCGCCACCTGCCGCGACTGCGTTTCGGTACTCACCGGGGTGATTTGCGCGCTGCTGCCGCTGTGATTGGACTGCCAGGTAGCGGCCTGGCCGTCCTGGTTTCTGTTGAGGACTTGCTGGGTTTGTGCAGCGAGGGCCAGACGGTCGGTTTCATCCATCTTCGCGCCGATGGTTTTGCCCAGCAATGCGCCAGCCAGGCCGCCGATCAACATCGCTGCGGTTCGCCCGCCTCCGCCGCCGATGCGGCTGCCGATCAGCACACCAGCGGCGCCGCCGATTACGGTGCCAATGTTTTCCTTGTTAGCCCAGTCGGGACCCGACGTGGCGCAACCGGATGAAAAACCAATGCTCAACACGAGCAACGCAGCAGTGGCCTTTTTTGCCAAACCCATCGCACAGTCCTCTGAGGTGAAGGAGAGATATGCAGGGATGAGTTAGCACGGTGAAATCGTTGATTGGCCTTCATCCCTGAAGAAGTGCGCGGATTACACACAAATTCCAAAAGAGTCACAACCGTTTTTATGGCTGACAGGCGGTTCGGGGGAAGAACAGCGGGCTGCGACTGGAGCAACAGCCTTTACGACTGCATCAGCCAGCCAACGCTCCGCTTCCAAACGAGCCTTGCATAGGGATAGGGGGTACCCCTATGCTGCATTCTGTCCAGGCAGGGGGTATCCGATGGGTCATATCGCAGCAAACAAAAACGATCTTCTCAAGCGTGTTAAGCGCATCGCCGGACAACTCCAGGCCGTCGAACGGGCATTGGAGTCGGATCTCGACTGCGCCAGAACACTGCACCTTGTCGCCGCCACTAGGGGGGCCATCAACGGCTTGATGGAGGAGATCATTGAAGACCACGCCCGCGCGCATATTGCGGATTCGGGTCTCAGCGAAGCCGAGCGCAGCAAAGGTGTCGAAGAGCTTCTTGAAGCCATTCGTCGTTATTCCAAGTGAACACATCCCGGCGCTCACTCATGAACAGCAGCATCAACTACGCACACGACCACGTGTTCCTCGGCTCAGCCCACGATGAAAATGCCAGGCGCACACTGTGGGTGGTGGCCCTGACGGTTGTGATGATGGTGGGTGAAATCGCCGCCGGGTATGTCACGGGCTCGATGGCGTTGCTGGCCGATGGTTTTCACATGGCCACCCATGCCGGTGCATTGGGCATCGCCGCGGCCGCCTACGGGTATGCCAAGCGTAACGCGTCCAGCCAGCGTTACAGCTTCGGCACAGGAAAGGTTGGAGATCTGGGCGGGTTTGCGTCGGCGCTGATTCTCGGTATGGTTTCCCTGGGGATCGGCATCGAGTCCGTCATGCGCCTCTTGCAGCCAACGGACGTTCAGTTCGGCACCGCTACCCTCATCGCGATTGCCGGGTTGATGGTCAACATCGTCAGCGCCCTGTTGCTGGGCCACGGGCACAGTCACGAACACGATCATGGCCATCATCATGATGATCACGGTCATAACCATGCCAATCATGGCAACGACAACAATCTGAAATCGGCCTATGTCCACGTCCTCGCAGACGCGCTGACGTCGGTGCTGGCCATCGCTGCACTGCTCGCCGGTCGCTACCTGGGCTGGGTGTGGCTGGACCCGGCCATGGGCATCGTCGGCGCCATCGTTATCGCGCGGTGGGCATGGTCCTTGATGAGCGTCACCACAGGCGTATTGCTCGATCAGACTGACGCACACGTTGCCGAGGAGATCCGGCAGTTGGTTGAAGAACCGGGGGATGGCACGATCACCGACTTGCACGTCTGGCGGGTTGGCCCCCAAGCCCATGCGGCCATCGTCAGCGTGCTTGGCGCGGCCACTGCGAACGCCGACACCATTCGAGAACGCCTCCTGCCGGTCCATGAGGTCAGGCATCTGACGGTCGAATTTCGATCGGTTGATTGAGCACCTCTGCCCCTAATCAAAAGGAAATTGCGATGCCACCCGGCAAACGTGAACGGGCGCGAATCGAACGTCGGTTAATTGCGACGCTGACCGACGCGTGCGAAACCGCAAAAGGTGAAATCAAAGGCTTCACCTGGCTGACCCACCTTGCTGACCTGGAGGCGTTGGCCGAAACCCTGAAGGTGATCTGGGTGTTCGAAACGCTCGCGGACAGCAAGCTCGCTCAGGTTGAAGCGAAGGCTCGCCTTTTTGAGCTGACGGCCATTGCGTTGAATGAAGCCGGCATCGATCTGAAGCTGTCAGATCGCAATGTCCGCTTTGACTCTGAGGAAGAATGCCAGCGCAGTCACAGTGGCAACTGGCAGACGCGACTGGCTAAGGATCACTGACGATGGCGAAGGAAATCGAAAATCCGTGCATCGCTGTGTGCCAGCTCAGGGGTGATCTGTGTGTGAGTTGTGGCCGGACCAAGGAAGACATCAGAAAGTGGAAACGCATGAAGCGCCCTGAAAAAATGGCGGCCGTGCAAAGGGCGAGTGTGCGTTTGAAAGCGTTGAAATGAGCATGGGGAGGGTCGTTCCTCCTGAATGGCCGCCGTGGGCCCAGCGTGCAAGTAGCTGGGCCATAAACGGGCCATCAAGAGGTTTTACCCTGGAGTAAGGCAACAAGATCGGGCGTCCTGCAGAATCAGGCCAGCGCCCTTCCCCGCCAAGGGCGATGCCTGGGAGCGATGGCCCTGATGGGCTTAGACCCAAGCGCTCCATACCGGTTGCTGAGGTCTCAGCGATTCGACCAGCCCTCCACGGTGCGCACCAGATCGGTGAGGTCACGTCCGCCGCCGTCCTGTTGCGCGGCCACGTTCCACAGTTGACGCGCCGCGTTGCCCAGCCACATCGGCACGCCCAGCGCCTGGCATTCCTCGACGGCCAATCCGATGTCCTTGCACACGCTTGAAATCGGAAAGCCAAAGTCGAAGGTGCCGGGCAGGACGTGTTTGGGAAATTTGTCCATCGTCGCGCCGTTCTTGCCGCTGCCCGCGTTGATCACCGCCATCATGACTCCGGGGTCCAGCCCGCCTTTCACGCCTGCGACGAAGGCTTCGCTGGTGATGGCGAACGCGGTGGTCGAGAGCATGTTGTTGAGCAGCTTGAGCAACTGCCCCTGCCCGGGCTGTTCGCCAACGATGAACACCTTGCCGAACACGTCGAACAACGCACGCACTCGCTCGACTGCCCCCCGTTTGCCCGCCACCATCAGCGCCAACGTGCCCTTTTCTGCGCCCGCTGCGCCGCCGCTGACAGGCGCGTCAACGGTGTCGATGCCTTTCGCCGACAGCCCTTGGGCGACTTCCTGCTCGGCCCGGGAACCGACGGTGGAAAGGTCCACCAGAATGCGCACCGCGTTGCCCTCGACGATCCCGTCCGCGCCCAGCGCCACGGCCTTGAAAACGGCCGGACTCGGCAGGCTGGTGAAGACGATTTCGGCGCTGTCGGCCACTTCCCGTACGCTGCCCGCGACTCGCGCACCCAAAGCGCCAAGTTCATCCAGGGCGCCTTGATCCTTGTCGTAGATGACCAGCGAGTGGCCCTGCTCCAGAAGCCGGCGCGCCATCGGCCGCCCCATGACGCCGACGCCGATGAAGCCCAGTAGGTGATTGCTCATGATGGATTTCCTGCCTGTCAGAGACTCGCCAGACGCATCAGCGCACCGGCATCGTTTGAGTGTTCCAGTTTCCACAACGCGTCGATCAACGGTTGCGGCTCGCACCCCGAACGGCCATAGGCGTTGAGATCGCGCAGTTTGTCTTCGAGAAACTGGTCACTGAGCGGCGCATCGAGGCTGCCGAGGGAAACGTCGAGGTTTCGGGTGAGGACCGAGCCTGAGTGGAAGACGATGCGCACCTGTGCCGACTCCACGGGGTAATCGGCGTCATCCACGAACTGCAACCGCCCGTACAGCGCGCGCAGCCGTTGATCGCTGACCGCTGCGTCGCTGAATTCGGCCAGCCCCGCCCTGCCCGTCGCCAGGCTGACGGCCACGGCATGTTGGGCGCTGACCTGGGATTCCCGGCCAAGGCGTATGTCGGGCCGGTCCGTGCGTTGGCGCAATAAAGGATGCCCCGTGAGTTCGATGCACTGAATGTCCTCGAGCGCCCAGCTGCGATCCCGCCCCAGTTCGAGGCAGGCCTGAATCACCGGGTTGAGCACCACGCCACATGGATAGGGCTTGTAGGTGTTGGCCGACAAGGCCCAGCGCTCGCCCAGCCCTGCGCTTATTTCGTCCAGCCGTGGCTGCTCGCCGAAGACGTTCAGAAACCCCCGCTCCCCCTCCAGCGGCTGGTCTGGCCCGGCGAACCCCTCTTTTGCCAGCAAGGCCGAGAGCAGGCCATTGCGCGCGGCGTTGCCGACGCCGATGCTCTTCGCGGCGCTGCCGAGGGTTTCCACCAGCCCGCTGGCCTGTGCGCTGGCATTGCCAAACGCCCACACCAGTTGCCGGGCATCAAGGCCCAGGACCTTGCCGACAGCGGCGGCCGCGCCGAAGACGCCGCAGGTCGCGGTGATGTGCCAACCACGCCGGTAATGTTCGGGGGAAATGGCCATGGCGATGCGGCACTCGACTTCGACGCCCAGCACGAACGCCAGCAGCAGCTGCTCGCCGCTGATCACGCGGGTTTCCGCCAAAGCGAACAGCGCCGCAGCCACCGGCGCCGTGGGGTGCAGGATCGTTGGAATGTGCGTGTCGTCGTAGTCGAAGACGTTGGCGCTCATGGCGTTCAGCGACGCCGCGCTGAGCATGTCCATGACCTCAGCGCGGCCAATCAAGTGAGCTTCGCCACCCCCGTTGAAGCGCGAAAACAGTGTCGCGGCCCTGACGACGTCCGGGTCGCTGCAGCCTGCGAGGGACACCGCGAAATAGTTGACCAGCGCGCGATGGGCTTCATGTCGTACGTGGGCGGGAATGTCCGACCAGGTCGCGCGTTCGATGAACTGCGCGAGTTGATGGCTTAGGGTTTGAGTCATGGGGTATCCATTTTCTTAAGGTCTGACGCTGTCACCACTGCGGGTGCTTTTGGTGCATGGCTCACCCCGCCATCCACCCATCATCCACCGGCAACGTCGCGCCGGTGATCGAGCTGGCCGATTCGCTGCACAGGTAGACGATCAGATCGGCCACGTGACTGGCCTCGATGAAGCGCCCGGTGGCCTGTTTGCCTTGCAGGAATTCCACGGTCGCGGCCTGCCGGTCGAGCTGTTTTTCGGCCATCAGCGCGGTCAGTCGGCTTTCGATGTTGGGTGTCAGCACCGAGCCAGGGCACACTGCGTTGCACGTAATGCCCTGCCCCTGGGTTTCCACCGCCACGGCGCGGGTCAGGCCCAACAGCGCGGTCTTGGTGGTCACGTAATCGATGCGGTTGGCGATGGCCCGCGATCCGTAGGCCGACGACAGATTGAAAATCCGCCCCCACCGCCGTTCACGCATTCCCGGCAACACCCGCTGAATCGCCAGAAACGCCGCCGTGACATTCACCGCCAAGGCCTGATCCCAGCGCGCGAGGGGAAACTCATCCAGGGGGGCGAAATGCCGGATCACCGCGTTGTTCACCAGCACGTCAACCCGCCCTGCCGATGCGATCAACGCCTCGACGCCCGCTGGCGTGGACAGGTCCGCCTGCACATAACGCACCTGCACATCGTGGGAGCGCAGCAGATCCTCACGGGCCTGGCGCACCGCGTCAGGCGCGGCCAGACCGTGCAGGACCACGTCATACCCCGCTGCGGCCAGGCCTTTGCCCATCGCCAGCCCGAGGCCGTCCGACGACCCGGTCACCAGTGCCGTGCGCCCATTCATACTCCGGCTCCGTAGGCGTCGATACGCACCGCGAACGAGGGATCGCTCGCGTCAACGGGGGCGAAGCGATTCATCACGTCAGGGTCATGGCCAGGAATCACCACCGCACCGGGGCGCTGCAACCATTCACGAATGCGCTCGTAGCCCCGGTACATGTCCGCCAGGCTGTCAAGCACCGCGAACGGCCGGTCCTGCTCCAGTTCGTCGTAATAGTGAATAGCGTCCGAGGCAAGGATCACCGGGCCTTCGGGCATTTCCACCACCACGGCCATCTGCCCCGGCGTATGGCCGCCGAGTTCGTACAGCTCAATGCCCGGAATCAGCGTGTTCTGCGGCGTGTCGAGCAGTGTGATGCGGCCTTCGCGGTGCAGCGCCTGAATGCGTTCGATGTCCAGCGGGTCGATGTGGTGGCCGTACTGCGGGCGCTTGCCCATGTCGGTGCCCCAGAATTCGAACTCTTTGCGCGACATGACGATCTTCGCGTTGGGGTACAGGCCCAGGTTCCCGGCGTGGTCGTAATGGGCGTGAGTCAGTACCAGCAATTTGACGTCTTTGGGGTCGATGCCAAGGCGAGCCAATGCATCTGCAGGCGCGACCACGGGTTGCCGTTTACGGGCGATTGCTGCTTCCGGGCTGAAACCGGTGTCGATGACGATGGTCTGCTCGGCGCTGCGGAAGATCCAGAAAAAGTAGTCCATAGTCATCGCCGCGTCCGGTTCGCGGTAAGCGCCGAAGTTGTAATAGCACTCGCTTTTGGTGGTCTGCCGGGTGCCGTACCGCACCACAATCACTTCGGGGTCGGTCCAGTCCGGTCTGACGGTCGATGGCGTGTTCATGGGGAAACTCCAGATAAGGTCTGTGTTCAGGGCCTGATGGCTTGCGGCGTCGTTATTGTTAGAGGAGTCGGGACGCAGCGTTATCGAGGATTATTGGGTGCCGCCTCCAGAGCCTGCTCCAGCAACGGCGCTGCCAGCTGCGCGCCATGGATGCCGATGACACTGACGATCTCCAGCATTTCCATGATCTCTTCCCTGGTCGCGCCGTAACGCAGCGCGTTGCGCATGTGCAGCTTGAGGCCCGGCACATAGAGGTGCGTGGCGGCAGCGTCGAACGCGCAATACATCAGCTCCTTGACCTTGGGCTCCAGCACGCCGGTGCGCCATGGCACCGAGGAAAATTCGAGGTAGGTCTCGAACATCTCCGGGTCCAGTTCCAGCAGGCCCTCCCAGGACGGATGCCAATAGCCCCGGTTTTCGATGAAGCTCGCCTTGAGGGCTTCGCGGCGCGCATCCAGGGGGGCCGGGCCGTTGCGCATGCCCTCTTCTTCCAGCACTTCCAGCAATACCGGCACCCCGACGTTGGAGGCGTGAATGCCGACCGTGCTGATCAGTTCCAGCACCTCGGTCAGTTCCTCGCGGGTCGCGCCGTGCTGAATGGCCGCATGAATGTGTTCCTGAATGCCGGGTTGGAACAGGTGTGTGGCGTTGGCACTGGCGACAAGGGCGACGAACGACTTGACCTTGTGCGGCAGGTGATTCTTCTGCCACGGCACTGAGGCGAAACCGGCGTAGGCTTCGACAAAACCGGGGTCCAGACGCAGCAGGCTGTCCCAGCCGGCATTCCAGGTCCCGTGACGCTCAAACGCGGCTTTGGCCTGTTGTTGTTTTTCGGTGAGGCTCATGGTGTTCCTCGATGAACATTGAAAAGCGTTGCATGACCTGCGGGAGCCAATTCACTCGCGATTGGCGGGACATCCGACAGGGCTCTGTCGTCTGCCCTATCGATTCGCAAATGAATTCGCTCTGACAGGGGATGACGGCGTCCTGGCTCAATCCGTCCCACGCAGATAATCCACATCCGCCACCGATTCCTGCCACACGGTTTTGCCGATGGACGTCGCGGTGTGGACCATGAAGTTCGTGGTATTGGCGCCGTGCCAGTGCCGCTCGTTGGGGCCGATCCACACGGTGTCGCCCTGGCGGATGGGCTGTGGCGCGCTGCCTTCCAGACAGATCCAGCCGCTGCCCGACGTCACGTACAGCACCTGCCCCTGTTCGTGGTAATGCCAGTAGGTGCGCGCCCCGGGGTTGAACGAAACGTTGTTGATGGTCACCCCATCCGTGGTGGGCATGACCGGGTCGGCCCAGACCACGCCGGTGAACGTCGCGCCACGCTGTTCGGAAATCGCCCCTTCGACAGCGCCGTGAAAAACTTTCATGCCTTGTCTCCTTTCTTGTTCTCTATGGCCGATTCGTGCAGGCGTACCCCACCGGACAGGTCGCCGATGGCGTCCACCACGCGGTTGCTGATCAGGTCGCCGTAGCCGAGCGCCGTTTGCAGGCCGAAGCTCGCCAGCGGACCCGATGCATTGAGCGAAGCGACGCCCAGTTCTCGGACGCGATCCAGGTACAGCACCACGTCCTTGGTCATCAATTTGCCGGTCAGGCCGCCTTCAAGGTAATTGCCGTCGACGATGTGCGGGAAGCGGTTGAGCGTGGCGAAATTCACGCCGCTGCTGCTGTTCAATACGTCGAGCAAGCGATGCAGGTCGAGACCCGCCTTCTTGCCGGCGACCATCACCTCCGCCGTGGCCGCCAGGCTGACGGCATTGAGGAAGTTGTTCAGCAGTTTGGTGGTGTGGCCGGCACCGCTTTCGCCCATCAAGAACACCTTGCTGGCGATCGGCTTGAACACCCACGCCAGGGTGTCCACGGTCGCGCTGTCGCCACCGACCATCAAGGTCAGCGCGCCCTTCTCCGCCGCCGCCGCGCCACCGGAAATCCCGGCGTCGACGTACTGCACGCCGCGCTCGGCAAACAGCCCGTGCAAACGCATCGTCGAACTCGCCGCCGCGGTGCTCAAATCAACGACCACCTGCCCCTCGCGACAATGCTCCAGGAGTCCGTTCGGTCCTTCGACGACGGCCTCGACCACCTTGCTGTCAGGCAGCGACAGCAGCACAACGCCGGCCTCGGCCGCCACGTCGGCGACCGATCCGGCCACCTGCGCGCCTGCGGCCTTGACCCGCTCGGCGTCGGTGTCATAGCCGAGCACGCTCAGCCCGGCATTCACCAGGCAGCGCGTCATGCGCCCGCCCATGTTGCCCAGACCGATGAAACCCACGGTTTTGCTATTCACGACAGCTCTCCTCACGTGCAGAGAATTCTAGAAATCCACGTCTTTGGTTTCCGGCCCCATGTAGGCGCCGATGGTCGCGATCACGCCGCCGATCACCAGCAGCACGGCCGGGGTAACGGTGAACGGCATGAATTCGCCCAGCCAGGCCATGTAGAAGGCGTAGAACGACGGGATGATCACTGACAGGCTGAAACCGACACCGAAGCCGGTGGCGCGCACGTCGGTCACGAAACGCTCGTTGATGTAGGTCACGATCACGCCCCATGGCGCGGTCACCAGCACCGAGAGCACGCAGACCAGCGTGATGATCACCGGCAGCGTGAGCCCCTGGACGTTGGCCAGGACGTACATGATCGCGGCGCCCAGCGTGGCGATGATCGGCCCGAGAATGATGAAGAAGCGCCGACGGCCGATCTTCTGCCCGATCATGCCGGACGCGATATAACTGAAGAACAGCACCGAATAGGCGATCAGCAGCGTCCCGGTGACCTCCATGCCCGAGAGGTGCAAGGTGTTGCGCAGCAAGCCGGTGGGCAGAAAGATGGTGATGATGTTCTGGGTCAGCCAGAAGCCGGTCATCATCAGCAACACTTGCAGCAGGTTGCGCCCGCTTTTGCCCCGCAGCAGATCGGTGAGCGGCAGCTTCTCGCGGGGTTTGTTGCCCGCTTCGCTTTCCCAGATTTCCGATTCCGACACCGCGTAGACGTAGTACAGCGCCAACATGCCCGCCAGCACGGCACCGATCACGAACGGAATGCGCCAGCCCCATTGCACGTAAGGCGAGCCGGGCCCATCGAGGGGGAACAGCATGAACATCAGCATCGCCACCAGGTTGATGGTGACGTAGGCCAACGGGAAGCCGGCGATAATCAAGCCGCCCACGAACCCGCGTTGGTGCTTTTTCGAATACTCGATCGCCAGCGGCATCGCGCCGGTGTAACCGCCGCCGAGAAAAATACCGTCGACGAAACGCAGCAGCACCAGCAGCCAGTACGACGCGATGCCGATGCTTTCATAACCGGGCAGCAACGCGATCAGAAGCGTGACCACGCCGAAGCCGGATACCGAGTAGATCGACGCCATGCGCCGCCCGGTCTTGTCAGCGATCATGCCGAACAGCAAGGCGCCGATGGGGCGGCCCAGCAGCGTGGTGATGAACACCAGCGAGGCCAGAATCGCCGCCATGCCGGGCGACAGCTGCGCGGGCTGGAAATAGAACAACACCGGGGACAACACCACCACCGGCAAGTAGATGTCGAACATGTCGATGTATTCGGAGAAAAACGCGCCCTTGATGGCGTTCCTCCTCTTATGCTCGATCGACTGTTCGGTTTCAGCCGCCGATCTGGCTGGGGCGTAGGTGCTCATGACGTTTTCCTTATAGTTATTGTCGGACGCAAGCATGGAGGTGGAACGATCAGCTGGCGGTTTCGGCCTCGTAGGCCTTGATCGCCTCGGACGCCACACGGAAGGCCGCCAGGCCCAGTGGCGCGCCGCAGTACACCGCCGCCTGCATCAGCACGGCGCGGATTTCTTCCCGGGTCACACCATTGCGCAAGGCGCCGCGTACGTGAATGCCCAGTTCATGGTGCTGGCTCATGGCAGTCAGCATCGCGATGTTGATGATGCTGCGGGTCTTGAACGAGAGCGTCGGGTCGCCCCAGATCTCGCCCCAGCAGACCTCCGTGACCATCTTCTGCATGGGCCGGTTGAAGTCGTCGGCCGCCGCCCAGGATTTCTCGACATGGCGGTCGCCGAGCACTTCCTTGCGGTTATTGAAGCCCTGGTTGAAGCGTTCAGTGTGGTTCGCGTTGTCACTCATGTTCTTCTCACCTTTTTCGTACGATCGACTGATTGTCATACAGTTGAAACGGGCAAATTTTTTTCAGCCGTGCGGCGAAGCGGTTGGCCAGCTCAGTTGCCGTAGCCCACCACAGACTTGACTTCCAGGTACTCGCGCAAGCCGTACTCGCCCCATTCGCGGCCATTACCGGAGCGCTTCACGCCCCCGAACGGCGCGGCGAAATCGGCTGGCGGGTAATTCACATGCACGCTGCCGGCCTGTAACTGGCGGGCAACCTGACGCGCACGCTGTTGATCGGCCGATTGCACGTACGCCGCCAGGCCGTAGTGGGTGCCGTTGGCGATGGCAAGCGCGTGCGCTTCGCTGTCGTAGGTAATCATCGACAGCACGGGCCCGAAGATTTCTTCCTGAGCAATGGTCATGTCCGGCGCCACGTTGGCAAACACAGTCGGTCTGGCGTAGTAGCCCTTCTCGATGCCCGGCGGCAGTCCAACCCCACCCGTCACCAATTGCGCACCTTCGTCGATACCGCTTTGAATCATTGCTTGCACCCGACGCCATTGCGCCCGGTTGACCAGCGGGCCGAGCTGGGTATTTTCATCCGTCGTGGGCCCCACGCTATAGCCTTCGGCGGCAGCCTTGGCAATCTGGATGGCGTCGTCCATCAGGTGGCGCGGGATCAGCATGCGCGTCGGGATCGAGCACGACTGACCGCTGTTGGTGAAACAGGCGGCGACACCGCGGGTCACGGCATCCTGCAGGTCAACGTCGTCCAGCAGGATGTTCGCCGACTTGCCGCCCAGTTCCTGCGCCACGCGCTTGACCGTATCGGCGGCCGATCTGGCCACCAGCACGCCCGCGCGGGTCGAGCCGGTGAACGACAGCATGTCGATGTCCGGGTGTGCCGACAATGCGGCGCCCACTCCCGGCCCGTCGCCGTTGACCAGATTGAACACACCCGGTGGCACGCCCGCCTCGTCCAGCACTTGCGCAAACAGCAGGCTGCTCAGCGGTGAATATTCGCTGGGCTTGAGGACCATGGTGCAACCCGCCGCAAGGGCAGGCCCGACCTTGACCACGATCTGGTTGATCGGCCAGTTCCACGGGGTGATCAGGCCGCAGACACCCACGGGTTCATGCCGGATCAAGGTAGTGCCTTGAGTTTCTTCGAACTGAAAGCGTTGCAGCACATCGATCAGTTGATTGAGGTGCAGCCAACCGCGCGGCACCTGAAATTTGCGGGAAAACGTGATGGGTGCGCCCATCTCGACGCGCATCGCCTGAGCGAATTCTTCTTGACGACGCTCGTAGATCGAGACGATGCGCTGCAGCAGCGCGATGCGCTCGGCGACGGACGTCCGGGCGTAACCCGGCAGCGCTTTGCGAGCGGCAGCCACGGCCTGGTCAACGTCGGTGGCATCGCCCAACGCCAGGCGCTCCACCACGGTTTCGGTGGCCGGATCAATGATGTCGAACCATGAGGGCGACGCCGGTTCGACCCAGCGCCCGTCGATGTAAAACCTGTCAGCGTTTGACATGGCATCGGACTCCTTCACTCGCCTTCCCTGGCCAGCATGCGGTACATCTCGGTGTGGTCCGTGGCAGGCGTGGCATCCTGCGCCACGTCGTTCCAGACCTTGATCGCGCTCTGGCCGAAGATCATCGGGTAATCCAGCGCGTCCGAAAGCCCCTTGGCGATTTTCAGGTCCTTGTTCATCAGTTGCATCGAAAAGCCCGAGCCAAAGGTGCCGCTAAGCATGAATTGCCTGGCCTTGTTCAGCGAGGTGTTACTGCCGCCGCTCGAGGCATTGAGCACGTCGACCATGACGCCGGGGTCGATGCCGAAGCGTTTGGCGACATGCAGCGCCTCGACCGTGGCCATCAAGCCCGCTGCCGACACGAAATTGTTCAGCGCCTTGGCCGCATGACCCGAACCGGCGTCGCCGATGTGCAGGATGTTCTTGCCCATGGCGTCGAGCACCGGGCGGCAACGCTGCAGGACCTCGGCATCGCCCCCCACCAGAATCGCCAGGCTGCCGTCCACGGCGCGCTTCACTCCTCCCGAAACGGGCGCGTCGAGGTAGTGCAGGTTGAGTGTCTTGAGACGCTGCCCCAGTTCACGGGAACGCGCGGGTTCCGAAGAACTCATGTCGATCACCACAGCCTGCGGCGCGAGGGACGCGGCCCAGCCGTCTTCGCCCAGCAACACACGCTCGACGATGTCCGAGTTCGGCAGCATGGTGATGAGGATGTCGAGGGATTTAGCGTTCTCGGCGGTGAGCGCGCTGGCGTTCAGGGTCGCCTGCACGTCACGCAGACGGCCGGCGTCGGCGTCAGCGAGAAACAGTTCAAAGCCGGCTTTGGCCAGGCAGGCCGTCATGGGAGTGCCCATCATGCCCAATCCGATGAAGCCGATACGTTGCGGTTGCGTCATGTCCGTGCCCTTTGATTTTTATGTTCTTGTCAATGGCGTCGAGGCGGCGTCAGCCTTTCCTGCGTGACGTTCACCAGCAGGTGAAATAAAACTATAGGGCTGTCATACAATCGGTCAATAGGATAATTTACGTTTTCTTACCAGCGGCACCTGCTCGCAACTTTTGTCAGCAGCCCTAACAGGAGAAGAAAAATGATCGTTGAATTGCGCACCTATCACTGTGCTCCCGGCCGCCTGCCTGCATTGCATGACCGGTTCACCAGCACGACGCTGGGATTTTTCGAGAAGTACGGGATCAGGCAGGTCGGCTTCTGGACCAACCTGACGGGGGCGACCAATCAGTCGCTGACGTACCTGTTGCAGTGGGAGAGCCTGGCCGAGCGCGAGACGAAGTGGAATGCGTTTCAGGCGGACGCCGAGTGGATCGCCAAACGCGCGGCGACTGAAGCCCAGGCGATTATCGTGGAGCGGATCGAGGTGCAGTTCATGGCGCCGACGGGGTATT
This sequence comes from Pseudomonas sp. HP_12, assembly GCF_055283955.1. Lineage (NCBI taxonomy): Bacteria > Pseudomonadati > Pseudomonadota > Gammaproteobacteria > Pseudomonadales > Pseudomonadaceae > Pseudomonas > Pseudomonas sp. HP_12. Next base: position 128,977 of record NZ_JBTOQG010000059.1, on the reverse strand, counting down.
CGGCGTTGCGATGAAAGGAGAGCGCTGAAGGTCGTTTGAATATCCGTTGCTGCGGTAACGGCTGCGTGAGCGGACTCCAGTCAGGGTTGACGCGACACCTGTCGGCGCCGCTGGAGGCAAGACCGCAGTGAATGGCGAAGGTCTGCCAGACAAGGCGTCTGACATGCTCCTGTGCTGTCCTCGCGACTCGTGACATCACCGCATCGCGTGCTGTCGACGTAAGGCGGCGAACCGTTACTCGACGGCATGCGCCCCTGTCGCTGCCAGCAGTTCAAGGACGTTTTTCGAAGCGTTCTCGACGTGGAGCAATGCCGCAGCGCAGGCACTTTCTTCATCGCGCAGCTGGATGTTGCGGACGATTTCCTTGAGTTCGGCGAGGGTGTGAGGCATGCGCCCTTCCCGGCCCAATGACAAGGCGCGCAGAAGGCTGACGCGGTTGTTGAGCTGTTCGAGCATGCTACCGACGACGCGGCTTTGTTCGATGTCGAGGAGGACGTGGTAGAAGCGTCGTTTGATGTCCAGCAAGGCTGTGCCATCGACGCTGGTGGTGCGCGACTGTTCGGCGAATTCGTCGAAAACTTCACTCAATTCGCCCACGTCTTCGTCGGTGGCGTAACGAACGAAGTTGCGCACGGCCAGGACTTCCAGCGCACCGCGCACGTCATAGATTTGCACCGCATCTTTGGCATCCACCGAAGCGACATAGGCGCCGCGATGGGGCACCTGCTCCACCAGGCCTTCGGCTTCGAGCTGCCGCAACGCTTCGCGCAACGACGTGCGGCTAACGTCCAGGGCCGTGTAAAGCTGTTGCTCGACCAGACGATCGCCGGGTTTGAAACGCCCCGAGATGATTTCGTTGCGCAGTGCATCCTGCACTTGATGCCGCAAGGACGATGCCTGACGTAGTACTTTCATGCTGTATCCCTGATGACCTGTAAATGCCGTGATGGAGACCCTCTTGGAACGAGGGTCACTTTGAACCTGCGGGCCGATCCTCATGATGCGACCCGTCGAAAGCAATCGTATTGTATTACAGGAATTAACGGGGAATTTAAATCAGCAGGTGATCCGGTGGTGGTTCGCCATGCGCCGTGGCGGCAGATTGGCCAGGCATTCAGGTCGCTTGCGCTTTAGCATCGCGGCTGAAGTTATGGCCCACAAGCGGTCACTCCTTTTTTACTCAAAGCGGCTCGCCTCTGCACTCAGCCCGCTGCTAGCATCCACTCATTGATAACCTGAGATCTTTCCATGCTACGGATTGCAATCGTCTTTAGTTTCACGGCCATCTTTTCTCTGCCAGCGTCGGCACAGGAGCAATTTCAGTGTGCCGGGGCAACCGTCACCATTGCGGTAGATGCGACCAGGCCATTACGATCAACAGAAGGCGCAGACGTTATTCTCCGGGTAGAACGCGGCACTCGTTCAACAGTCTTGCGGTACAGCAATGTGGATTTCATCGGCGGCGAATGCGACACCGATGCAAATCACGCTAGCCGGATCATCTATCAAGCTGTCTGTGGCGGCAGCGGTTGTCATGATTTATCCAACTGGGGAGTCATCAATCCTGAAAGCCTTCAAGCCCTGCTGGTTCCTTCGGACGACAGCCTTGAGCCAGCCATTGCCCTCGTCGGGCATAAGCCGATGCTGAAAGGCAAACCGATGAATGTGAGCGCTGAAGCACACCGGCTGGGATTACCTACGCCGTAAGGTGCACTGGGCCAAAAAAGCGATAGCCGACGATGAAGCCTCTTTGACCCAAATCGAACGGGACCCAGGTCGTTCTTCACCTGTTCTTGCCTTGCCTGATCGCCGCTCGGCGAATCTACGTACGGAACCTGGCAAGCATCTGCCGAAGGTCAAGGGCCGCCTCACCCGGCGAACAGATCAAACACGCCTCCGAACACCGGGTCCACTCCAGCGCTGAAGCCCTTGAGAGCCAACCTTCGCACGCCCCTCCAAACGAGGACGGGATAACGGCCTTCGTCAATGGGGTCAGGGATAAGAAGCGGATCAGTGGATCCAAGTGCAGTTAACTAATTATTTAAGAAAACGGTGCTTAAGATCTCCCCTCTTCGGCCGATTATATTGGATTGCTGAGTTTAATTAACGCTCATCACCTTTGAGTCAGAAACTGATATACATCTGGAGCCAAAAAGTAATGTTACGTCTGACCTGCAAAGCTATCCTTATTGCGCTGTCGTTTGGCCTTTCAAATATCGCCGCTTCTGAAGATCTTAAAGTCTATAGTTTCTCGCCTGTCAATCAATACAACCTTAATCTCTCAGCCACTTTCTGGAACCCGATCATACGGTACGTGTCCGAAAAAAGCGGCGTGAACCTCACGCTGAAATTAGGCCGCACCTCCTCTGACACGACCAGTTATGTGCTCGCACAGGAGGTTGATTTTGCATTTACCAATCATCTCTTCAGCCCTGAGCGCGACAAAATGGGCTGGAAGGTATTTGGCCGCCGTGACGCCCCTGCCCTCGAAGGACAAATCGTGGTCCCCGCCGATTCGCCCATCCATAGCCTTTCCGAACTGGAAGGCAAAGAGGTCGTGTACCCCGGCCCCGAAGCGTTTATTGCTTACAAAGTCACCAGCTCGGAACTGGTAAAAAAAGGGATACATACGTCTACGGTATTTGCAGGAAACATGGACGGCGCCTTCAGCCAGCTGCTCAGCGGCAAGGCTCAGGCGATGGGGGTCAACTCACAGCTTGTCAGCGGCTACACGGAGAGAGAAGGTCAATCGTTCCGGGTATTGTGGAGTTCGTCCTCGTTCAATGATTTAGCCCTCATGGCCTCCCCTCGTATTTCTCAAAAAGAACTTGATGCGGTAGCCAACGCATTTTTTAACATGCAGTACGATAAAGACGGCAGCAAGATTCTTCATGAGGCGACCGAGTTAGTTCATGCACCGGCACCGATTACTTTCATTCCTGCGACGGCAGCGGATTACGCTTCCTATCGTGATTTTTACAGCAGCTTGCCGGCAAACCTTAAGTAAATAATCTGACATTTAGCTGGAGAGGCTATTAATGACTTTCTTTAAAAGCCTGCTGCCAAAATCGCTGACGTCGCAAATATTGGGAATGTTGTCTATTCTGATAGTCGTATTCCTTACGGCCGGCCTGGGTCTGTTTTATAAAAATCAGCTTCTTCAACATATCGAGGAAATCCAAGACACCGCCAATATGCTGATCGAGGTTGCCGCGCAAGCCGTGGAGGAAAGCGTAGTCATCGGCGATTACGACACCATCAAAAGAACCCTCGAAAAGACCCTGGCTCGCTCGCCATTCCAATCCGCCATGTTTATTGACCTGTCAGGTGGCGTCATTCGCCTGCAGGCGCCCAGCGCGCCGGTTGGCAGAGCCCCCGCATGGATAGAGTCCGAGGTCGCTGCACGATTGTTCGATGTCAACCGTCCGATAACGATCGGTGGGAAAGATTATGGCGTGATGCGCCTGTCATTCAACGCCGAGAAAATAGCGACCGAACTTTGTAATCTGGTGGTGCAAGCTACGGTACTGGCAGTGCTTTTTTTGCTCACAAGTTTGTTATTGATGGGCTGGGTGATCAAGCGTTCACTTGCCCAGCTGGACAAGCTTCACTCCTATGAAGCGGAAATCGCTTCCGGCGAAGTGGCAGCAGAGGCTATGTTGGTCGCAGATGCTCCCGTTGAAATACAGGAGGCAATCAAAGCGGTAAACCGTACTGCGGCGAACATGCGTAATCACTTTGGCCAGCGCATCGAATCGTTGATGAACACCCTGGTGCAGCATAAAAACGCCCTGGATGAGGTTTCAATCGTTTGCGAATGTTCGCCGTCCGGTCGCATCACCTATGTCAACGAACGATTCGTCACAAGCTCACACCGTTCCCGCGCCGAGCTTTTAGAGTTGACGATCGATCAAGTCTGGAACGGCATGTCTTCAACCACTCAGCCGTGGCAGTGGGCACCTGAACGCGGAGTGTGGAACGGTGAGGTCAGGCTTACCGGTCTTGCCGGTAAGGAGAAATGGCATCAACGCACCATCATCCCTATTCTCGATGACAGGGGCGGCGTTGAAAAATATATCTGCATCGACATCGATATTACGGATCGAAAAGAGTTTGAGGATGCGATTCTCGATAACGCCAGAAGGCAAAACCTGATCGCCCTGTTTGGCCAGCAGGCACTGACAGAGGAAAACGTCAGCGCCCTGGGTGAACTGGCCGCACTGACGGCCGCGCAAGGGTTGAGCATGAGTAAGGCCGCTTTGTTAGTCGTTGATCGAGTGAGTCACGGAGTCATCCTCAACGCCAGGACCGGCTTTACCAGCGTTGATGCCCGGAATGGCTACACGAATGAATTCTTGAGCGGTATGGGTTCTTCTGGCGGGCTTGAGATTATTTCCGATACGCCTGATGCAACGTACAAGTTGCTGTCGATTGACACCGTGGAAGCTGAGCGCATTGGAAGCCGTATAGAGGTCGATATACCGTGCGGGAATGCCTTTAAGGGTGTGCTCGGAGTCTATGCCACCACGGGGCAGCCCTTTACCCGTGAAGATGTTAGCTACCTCCAAACGTTGGCAAACCTGTTGGCCGCCGCGCTTGAACGGGATGACGCGAAGAAAAGGCTCACCTATCTGGCCGAAAATGATTCGCTTACACATCTGCCTAATCGCTGGTTTCTGAATAATTACCTGCACGCTGCAATCAGCCGCACTGCATCAGCGCCCTCTGCAATAAGCGTCATGTTCATCGATCTGGACAGATTCAAAACCGTGAACGACACCATGGGGCATTCCGTAGGGGATGAATTGCTCATCCAGGCAAGTCGGCGCCTGGAGGAATATATCGATGACGACAGTCTGGTTGCGCGGCTGGGGGGCGATGAATTTTCGATTGTTGTCACACAGGCTGCTTATTCGGAGAGCTCCATAAAATCGCTCGCGACCCGTATTGTCGACGCTTTGGCGAAACCATTTAATCTTCGCGGCCAGGATATATTCGTTTCAGCGAGCGTTGGCATTGCTAATTATCCCTTTGACGGGGATGACGCTGGCGTCATCCTCAAGCATGCTGATACCGCCATGTACCATGCAAAAAAGAGCGGTCGTAATAATTTCAAGTTTTACACTGCCGAGATGAATGAAAGTGCCGTCAAGCGTTTGCAAACTGAAACGCTGTTGCGGGGCGCGCTCGATCGCGACGAGTTCATTCTGCATTTCCAGCCCAAGGTCAGCCTCGCAGACGGCAGCATCAGTGGTTTGGAGGCGTTACTGAGGTGGAATCATCCAGAGCTCGGCCTGGTTTCTCCCGCTGACTTTATCCCTATGCTTGAAGACACCGGCCTGATCATTCCTGTGGGCGAATGGGTCATCCGGAAGGTCTGTGAAACCCTAAAACGTTGGGAAGATAACAATCTCGGGGTGGTACCGATCGCCATCAACCTTTCAGCCAGGCAGCTTCAGGTAAAAGGGCTGGCTAAAATCGTCAGGCATATCCTGGAAGAATACGGTATCAACCCCGCTCTTTTAGAGTTCGAGCTCACTGAATCCGTTCTGATGATTGAACCCGAGTCGGCGGTTGAAATACTTCGAGAGATAAAGTCATACGGCATAGGGCTTTCGGTCGATGATTTCGGAACGGGTTATTCCAGCCTCGCCTACTTGAAGCGATTCCCTATCGATACTCTTAAAATCGATAGAATGTTCATAAAAGATATAACAAGCAATCATGAAGACGCGGCGATCACCCGCGCGGTCATCGTATTGGCGCACGAACTGGATCTAAACGTCATTGCGGAAGGCGTCGAAACATCTGACCAACTAGAGTTGCTTGTCAAACATGGCTGCGATCAAATTCAGGGCTATCTTTTCAGTAAACCCGTCACAAGTGATGAGTGTGCCGCCATGATTAAATCTTCACGCACGTTGGCTATACGATTTTCTGAACCTGATTTTGCCTGAATCAGTATCTGCAGCATTTGCACGACCCGCCAGGACGGGCAGCGGCGCTTGAACCCAGGGTGAATGTCTTCCCCGGGGCCTCCCCCTCAGACCCGTCGCAGCTCTGGCGAACACCATTGGGGTCGCGACGCAGCCCGGTTATGGGCACACTGTGCAGCATTCGCCTGAACACACAGCGCCTAACCTCTATCCGGACGTCACATGACACCCAACGCAGAACTCTATAACCCTTCTACCGACTACGCTGACAAGCTGATTTCGCGGATTGGCCAAACACCTTCGTGGATCGCCAAGCGCATCGGTGTCACCGACAAGCGCATCCGCTACATCCTGGACGGCGAAAGAACCGTCAAGGGCGAAACCACGCCCATTCAGATGACCTACACCGAGCAGTTCGCCCTTGAGTGCCTTGTCCAGGAGGCCATCGCGCTCAAGAGGTAAGCATCCTGGGCTGCCGCGAGGCTACAAACCTTCCAGCAGCCCGTCGGCGCGCAGCAGATCAACGATCACGTGCTCATCCACCGCATACACACCCCGCGAAGCCTTCCAGACCAGATTCTTTTCCTGCAACGCGATGAGCGCTTGTTGCACGCCCGGCACCTCAACCTTGATGTCGCTTTCCGGGATGCCCGCCTGCTTCATCGCTGTGGCGTACAACGCAATGGTGGGCGCCTCGAACGGGGCGAAGTTATCGCCCATGCTGCCCATAACGCGAATCACGGCCGACTGAATCGGGGTGAGGCTGTGGATCACCTTCTTGAGGTTCGCATTCAACTCATCAGCCTGTGCGCGAACAAGCTCGGCAAACCGCTCACGTACGTTTTCAGGGTCGATGAAAAAATCGAAGCGAATGGCATCAGCCGCTGCGCCGAGCAATTCGGGCCGATAGCCGCTTTCTTTGAACAGCTGGAACACTTCTGCCGGATCGAGCGGGGATGGCAGATCGATGTTGGCGCACAGCCAGTCGATGTAGTTCTGATCGAGCGTAGGGAACGGCACCATTGATGCCCCAAAGAACGCCTGGTCCTTGCTGTTGCGCAGCATGGCCAGCTTGTCCCGGTTCGAGCCGGTGCAAACGATGCGCAGGCCGTGGTGCCGGGAGCTGTTGAGTTCGTCCCTCGCCGCCTTGAGCGCGAACAGCGCCGCCACACCCGCCTCGGTGGTAATCGCGTGCTGCGCTTCATCGATCATCAGAACGATGAGCTTCTGCGATTCGTCGGAGAGCGCCACCAGCGCCGTGGTGAGGTCGATGTCCTTGCCGAGGCCGATTTTATCCAGACTGAAATTCAAGCCGCCAACAGCGACCTTGTCTATCCCGGAAGCCTTGGCCAGCCGTGTGATGAAGCCATCGTTTCGGCCAACCGCTTCGCGTATGGCTTCCACGATGACAAGGCCGGGGTCTTTGGTCAGGTCTTGCCAGAGGTCGGCATACAGCACGATCGCCCCCGCTTTCTCCAGCGCAGGACGCAGGTCTTCGCGGGCGAAGGTGGATTTGCCGGTGCGCCGTGGCGCTGCCAGGAAGACGCCTGAACTGGCCGAGCTGCCCACAGATACCTGAATGATCAGCTTCGAAAGCCGGGCGGCCAACTCGGGGCGGTGGTAGAAGATTTCGGGCATCTGTAGACCTCAAGCACAGCTCTATAGGCAATTATAGAGCGACTATAGACCAATTATAGAAAGGATGAAACTCTTCGTTTATAGCGGATTATAGAGTCACTATAGAGCGACTATAGACTGATTATAGATGAGGTCATTTTAGCGATGCAGCGGCACCCACAGGCCCGCAACCCTCCAGGCCCCGACGGGCCAGGACGATAGGACAACCTCCGGGATGGAGAGTGCTAGTCGATCAACCCCTGCGCGTCATAAAACGGATAAGGCCCCGGGTAATCACCGAACACGCCGTTGTGGGTGACCAGGCCCTGCTCCCCATGCCAGCGATGCAGCAGATAGCCCGCCGGCTCAAGGTTGAAATGCGCCGGGGCATCTTCGCGCAGGTCGAGCACGATCTGGTGCGAGGTGCCCGGGCAGGTGCAGCTGATGCTCCCGGCAAAGCGCCGTTGCATCGGCCGATGCAGATGGCCGCACAGAACACGTTCGACTTGCGGGTGACGGGCGATCACCTGCTCCAGCGCCGCACCGTTGATGAACGCCTCGCGGTCCATGTGGCCGATCCCGGTGACAAACGGCGGGTGGTGCATGATCAGCAAGGTCGGCACCTCCGGGCGCCGGCCAAGCACTTCATCGAGCCAGGCCATCTGGCTGTCCAGCACCTGTCCGCCGTGGGCGCCGGGAATGGTCGAGTCCAGTCCGATCAGGCGCACCGGGTGCTCCTCGACAACCCAATCCAAGGGTGACTTGGGACAGAGCGGCAGGTAAACGTGATCGGCGAATTCAGCCAGCAGGTGCTCGCGAACGTCATGATTACCGGGCACCAGGTAGTACGGCATGACCAAGCGCGCCAGCTCGGGGTGCAGGACGGCGTATTCATCCGGCCGACCGAAATCCACCAGGTCGCCGCTGATCACCACGATGTCCGGGCGCGGCGTGCTGGCGTTCAGATGGTCGACCGCGCGACGCAACGCGCCGAGGGTGTCGACCATGCCATAGGTCAGCTTGTTGCCGGCTTTGAGGTGCAGATCGCTGATCTGCGCGATGAGAAACGGGACGCTCACATTCAACTCACTTACACAATGATGACGGATGCAGGGCGAACAACGCCTGCGGCTCGACGGCCAAGGCGATCAGATCACCCGGGGCATGAATGACGTTGTCGGCGCTGTCGACCAGCAAGGGTTGCGCCGCGCCGACTTCAATCAGCAAACGGCTCTGGGCGCCTTGAAAGAACTGACCGAGCAAACGCCCGTGCAGGTGCCCTTCGCGCTTCACCACCCGCAGGTGCTCGGGCCGGCAATAGACGGTGGACGGCTCACCCGCCCCACTCCACGGCAGTTCGCCGCCGCTGACTTTCAGGCCGTTGACGGAGCGGCCTGCCACCGAGAAGGCGTTGAGATTGCCGACGAAACCGGCGACGAACGGGTTGGCCGGCTGCTGATAGATTTCCCGCGGGGTGCCAAGCTGGGCGATGCGCCCTTGCTGCATGACCAGGATCCGGTCGCCCAGGGCCATGGCTTCGCCCTGATCGTGGGTGACGAACACCGAGGTAATGCCCAGTCCGCGCAGCAGCTGATCGAGTTCGCTGCGCAAGCGTTCACGTAACTGCGCGTCCAATGCCGCGAGGGGTTCGTCGAGCAGCAGGACTTTCGGCCGTGGCGCCAGGGCGCGGGCCAGTGCCACACGCTGACGCTGCCCACCGGACAACTCGTGAATGCCGCGCTTGGCGTGCTCCTGCAGGCCGACCAGTTCCAGCAGTTCGGCGCAGCGCTTGTTGCGCTCGGCGACGGCCATGCCGCGCACTTTCAGGCCATACACGATGTTGCCTTCCACCGAGAGGTTGGGGAACAGCGCGTAGTTCTGAAAAACCATGCCGACGTCGCGGCGCTCGATGGGCAGACGGGTGACGTCCTGATCGCCGAAAAATACCTGGCCGACGTCCGGCCGTTCCAACCCGGCGATCATCCGCAGGGTGGTGGTTTTGCCGCAGCCGGACGGGCCGAGGATGGCCAGGGTCTCCCCCGCCTCGATGGTCAGGTTGAGGTCGTGAACGGCAACGGTGCCGTCGGCGAAAGCCTTTCGGCAACCGATCAGCCGCAGCGTGGTTCCAGTCATCTTTGCTCTCCACGGGAAAGGCGTGTGCTGATGGCCTGCAACGCCACCAGCAGCGGCACGATCATCAACAGAAATATCAGGGTGTAGGCGCTGGCGACTTCCAGCCGCGCCGACGCGTAACTGTCCGCCAGACCCACCGGCAGGGTTTTGGTCATGGGCGTGTGCAGCATCCAGGTCAGGTTGAATTCGCCCAGTGACAGCGTGACCACCATCAGCACGCCGGCGAGAATCCCCGCCCGGCAGTTGGGGACCACGACGCTGAAGAATCGTCGCAACGGCCCGGCACCAAGACTGGCGGCGGCCTCCTCCAGCGTCGGCAGATGTTGACGCTGCATCACTGCCATCACCGGCCGCACCAGAAACGGCAACGTGAACAGCACGTGTCCGACGAGGATGAACAGCCAACTGCTGCGGAAACTGCCGAACTGGCCGTAGGTCAGCAGCAGGGCCAGGGCGCTGGCGAGGCCCGGCATGGCCACGGGCAGGACCATCAATTCTTCAAAGGCGCGACTGAAGCGGTTGTTCATTCGCACCAGCGCGTACGCCGCCGGTACGCCAATCACGCAGACGCACACCGCGCAGGCCAGGGCCAGTTGCAGGGACAGCCAGACGGTCGGCGAATAGGCCAGCCAGACTTGAGCAATCCAGTCGAAGGTCAGTCCGCTGGACACGCCCTGAAAGTAATTGCGCGTCAGCCCGGCCAGCAGCGACATCAGCACCGGGACCAGCATGAAGGCGCAGACCAGCAGCGTGAACAGCAGTTGCGTGATGAACAGCGAAGAGCGCTTCACAGGACGGTCCTCGATTGCTTGACCATGCGCCGCGCGAGCAGTAACACCGCCCAGGTCAGCGCGCCCAGTACCACCGACAGCGCCGCCGCGACGGTAAAGTTGGCGTAGTTGGTGAATACGTTGTAGATCGCCACGGGGGTGACGTTCAGCTGGGTGCCGAGGGTGAAGGCCGTGCCAAACGCGCCCATGGAGGTGGCAAAACAGATCGCCCCGCAGGACACCAGCGCTGGCGCCAGCCCGGGAATGATCACGTCACACACCACCCGCCAGTGCCCGGCGCCGAGGGAATGGGCGGCTTCTTCCAGGCTGCGGTCGAGGCTTTCGCAGGCGGCCATGATCGTAAGAATCACCCGCGGAATCGAAAAATACAGATAGCCGAGGAACAGGCCCGCCAGGGAATAGGCGAACACCCAGCGCTCACCGGCCAGTTTCAGGCCGAGCATGGCAAACAGACCCTGCCGCCCTGCCAGCAAAATCACCAGAAAGCCCACCACCACGCCAGGAAACGCCAAGGGAAAGGTCAGCAGCGCCACCAGAGTAGTGCGTCCGAAAAAGCGCTGGCGTGCGAGGAAAACGCCGGTGATGCCGCCGACCAGTAGCGCCGCCAGCGTCACCACGACGGCGAGGACACAGGTTTGCGCCAGGCTGCCCAGGTACTGCGGGCTGCTGAGCACTTGCCAATATCCGCTGCCGGCGCCATCCCGCTGCTGTCCGCCGAGCACGATCAGGTGCGCCAATGGCAATAGCCAGAACGCCGCCAATACCGCCGCCGCGGGTGCCAGGGCCCACGCGGCTGTTGGGCGCAGACGCCATTTCAACAACCTACGCGCGGCCAGGTTCTGCGCCTTCAAAACCGTGCTGCTCACTTACTTGACCTCGCTCAGGTAACGCGCGGCGAAGGCTTCCTGCACGTCGGCCATGTGCTGATAATCCACTACACCGGCGCGGGCGTAATCGCTGTCCGGCAAAAACTGCGCGGCGACGTCGGCCGGCATCTTCATGGTGCGAACCGGACGCAGATACGCCTTGGCCCACAGCGCCTGGCCCTGCTCGGAGAGCACGAAATCCAGCACCTTCTCGGCGTTGGCTTGATGGGGCGCGTTGGCGACCAGGCTCATCACGTAAGGGACGCTGATGCTGCCCTCCTTCGGGATGACGAAGGCGACGTTGGCCTTGTCCTTGTAGCGGGCGCGGTAGGCGTTGAAATCGTAGTCCACGAGGATCGGCAATTCGCCGGACAGCACCCGCGCATAGGCCGTCTGCTTGGGCACGATCGGCGCGTTCTTCGCCAGTTTCTGGAAATAGTCGATGGCCGGCGCGAAGTTATCCAGGGTGCCGCCCATGGCCTGGTTGATCGCCACGGCAGAGACGTAGCCAACGAACGCGCTGGACGGATCGAGGTAACCGACCATGCCTTTGTATTCCGGCTTGAGCAGATCAGCCCAGCTTTGCGGGACTGGCAGGCCGCCCAGTGCATCGACGTTGACCATGATGCCGAGGGTGCCGGAGTGGATCGCGAACCAGTGGCCTTCCGGGTCTTTCAGGCCTGCGGGAATTTGCTCCCAGCCTTTGGGTTTGTAGGTGCCGACCACGCCAGCCTTCTGCGCCTGCAAGCCGAAGGTCACGCCGTAATACACCACGTCCGCCACCGGGGCGGCTTTTTCGGCCACCAGTTGCGCCAGCGACTGGCCGGAGTTCTTGTTGTCCAGCGGCACTTGCACGCCGGTGCTGTCGGCGATGGCCTTGAGCTGGGTGCCCCAGTCCGCCCATTCCGGCGGACAGTTGTAGCAAATCGCGGTTTCGGCGGCCTGGGTCAGGCTGGCCACGCCACACAGCAGCAGGGCCGCCAGGGTTTTACTGAAGCGGATCATGGAGCGTCTCCTCGTAGGGCTGAGTACTTTCGCCCGGCCGGATGTGGCACGGCAGGCAGTGGGAAGTCGGTGCGGCGCCGGCGATTTGCGCCAGCAATTGATCGATGACGGTGGTGGCCAGGGCGGCAATCGGCTGAACCACGCTGCAGAGGGTCGGGTGCATCTGGGTGCCGATGTCGATGCCGTCGAAGCCGATGATCGACAGCTGCTGGGGCACCGCCCAACCGTGGCGGCGCAGTTCGGCGATCAGGCTGATTGCCAGCAAATCGTTGGAGCAAACCAGCGCGGTGGGCGCGTGAGGGCCTCGTAGCAACGGCGCGAGCGCGGTGAAATCGGCCTGGGTGTGGCTGGGCATTTCGATGATGGGCATGGCGTTCAAGCGGTGTTCAGCCATTGCGTCGCAGTAGCCCGCGTAACGCTGCCGCGCCCGGTCGGACTGCAGCGTCGGCCCCGCGACCATGCCGATGCGTCGATGACCGGCGTCCAGCAGATAGCGCGTGGCAAGGGCCATACCGGCACGGTTGTCCACCGAGACCGCGCTGTATTCGGTGCTGCCGGGCTGGTGATAAGCGAGGACAAAGGGCGTGTCTTCGGTGCTGAGGCTTTGCAGCACGCGATTGCTGTGGGCATCGGTCACAGTGAGGACCAGACCGTCGACACGCTGACGCAGCAGCTCTTCAACCACCGCGCTTTCCCGTTCGGCGCTGTAATCGGTGGTCGCCAGCAACAGGTTGTAGCCCCGCAACCGCGCGGCGCGCTCCATGGCTTGAAACTGTTCGGCGAACACCGGGTTGAGCAGGCTCGGCACGACCACACCGATGAGCTGGGTGGTCTGCAGGCGCAACTGGCGGCCCAGCAGGTTGGGGCGAAAACCCAGTTCCCGCGCGGCGGCGAACACCTGATCACGGGTCGTCGGACGCACCACTTCGGGAGAGGCGAAACAGCGGGCGGCGGTCGCTCTGGAAACCCCTGCCACCCGTGCGACTTCTTTCAGGTCACTCATGTTCACTCGCTTGAGATCGATCTCATTGGCGAGGACATTACGGCGTCAATGTGGCAATTCAGGGGCGAGGATGTGACAGATTGGAGTCATTGGGTGAGGCAGGCCTGACTGCCAGGCGGAAGTCGGACTGGCTCAACCCACTGTAGGACAGGCTTTAGCCGGGAAAGCGTCAGGTGTCACATCGCACATTTTAGGGTGTGCGGGCTGGCCTCTTCCCGGCTAAAGCCGGTCCCACTAATGAGCCGCGTGCATCCAGTGGCACTGGCGGCGAACCAATTGTGGGACCGGCTTTAGCCGGGAAGACGTCAGACGTCACACCGTAAATCTGGGGGTGTCCGGGCTGGACTCTTCCCGGCTGAAGCCGGTCCCACACTGAGATCGCATGCAGCCTGAGAGACCGCATGCGTTGAAGGTGATCAGGCGTCGGACAAAACCATATGGTCCATCGCTGCCTGCACGCCCACGGCCTTGATCTCGGTCGCGTTCGCTGCCGGGCTAAAAGCGAAATCCTCGGCCTTCAGGCTATGGCTGTAATCCCCCGCCAGGGTGACCTGGAATTTCTGGCCCGCGACATCCGCCTCGTTGCTGCGCACGTAGGTGCGGTCGCTGCTGGCGTTGTAGCTGACCTGCAAAGTGCCGTCGCGGCCGTCGCCCAATCCGGTGAAGCCCAGCGCGGAAACGTCCAGCGTGTCGTGGCCAGTGGTGAAGTCGGTGATGAGATCCGCCGCGCCGACGTAGCTGTCGCTGATGTGATCGAAGCGAAAGGTGTCCTCGCCCGATCCGCCGGTGAGCTTGTCGCTGCCAGCACCGCCAACCAGCAAATCATCGCCGACGCTGCCCGCCAGCACGTCGTTGCCCGCCAGGCCAAACAGGGTGTCATTACCCCAGTCGCCATACAGCGTGTCGGCGCCTGCCGTGCCGGTGGCGTTCACCGAGGTCAGCGGCTGAGACGAATCGGTGCGCGTGTCATCGGGGTTGGCGAACAGCACATTGCTCGCGGTCAGGTCATAGAGGTGATTGCCGTTGAGCAGAATTTCGAAGCGGTTGCCGTCGGCGTCCGGCTCCAGCGACTTCAGCGCCGTCTGGTCGCCGGCCAGGTTCAACACGACTTTGAGCGTGCCGTCATAGCCATTGCCCAGGCCCTTGAAATTCAGGGCTGTAAGGTCGAGGCGGTCATGGCCGTTGCTGTTGAAATCGGTGATCAGGTCGCGTTGCGCGTAGCTGCCGCTGGCATCGTTGCGCAGGCTGTCGCTGACGCTGGTGTACACGAAGGTGTCTGCGCCAGCCCCACCCGTCAGGGTGTCGCCGCCGCTGCCGCCGAGCAACCGATCTGCGCCGCCGTCACCGGACAACGCGTCTCGCCCTGCGCCGCCGATCAGCACGTCATCGGCGGCGGTGCCGAACAGCTTGTCGTCACTGGCCGTGCCGGTAATCGACGAAAAGAAGTTCGTCTCGCTCAGCGTGCTCAGGTGGTTGCCGTCGAGTGCCAGCTGAAAGCGGTTGCCGGCGGCATCGGCGTCCAGGCTCGAGAGGTAAGTGATGTCGGTGCCAGCGTTATACGACGCCTTCAGCGTGCCGTTGTGGCCATTGCCCAGCCCGGACAATCCCAGCAGGGTCAGGTCGAGACGGTCGCTGGCGTCGTTGAAATCGGTAATGCGATCGGTGAAGGACGTGGTGGCCGTCCGATAGCTGTCGCTGACCGAGGTGAAGCGAAACACGTCGCTGCCGGTGCCGCCGCTGAGGCGGTCCGCCCCTGCACCGCCATGGATGACGTCGTCACCGGCGCCGCCGTCGATGCGATCACGCCCCGCTCCGCCACTGATGAATTCGTCCGAACGGCTGCCGATCAGGGTATCGGCGCCCGCACTGCCGCGCACGATCAGCACATCGCTGTTGTTGTAGACCTGGGTGTTGTTGCCCGCCGCGCTGATGTCGCCCGAATGAGTGCCGTTGATGACGTTGCCGAAGATCACGCTGCCTTCGACGCTCGCCACGTCCGACGGCACCTCGGCCACGCCCCAGGTCGATCCGGCGCTGCCGGTGATCAGGTTGTCGTAGACGAAATTCTGCGTGCCGTTCTCGCTGCCCAGGTTGCGGATCGCCACTTCCGGCACGTCGTTGATCTGCGCGTTGGCGTGGATGACGTTGTCGGACACTTCGATGTGGGTCGTGCCTTGCAGATTGACGCCTGACCCGCCGTTGTCATGGATGTCGAGGCGATACACGCCGCCGTATTCGATGCCGCGCATGTGCACGCCATCACCGCCGTTGCCATTGATGTCGCCGCCGATGACGCTGAAAAAGCCGGTGTCGACGCCGCTTTCTTCATGGACGTGAATGCCGTCGCCAGCATTGCCGGAAGCCTGGTTATCGGTGAGCGACATCGCCACGCTGCCAAGCCCGACATTGATGCCATTGCCGCCGTTGTCCAGCGCGCGGTTGTCCTGAAAGGTCAGCGCCGGCAGCGACCCGCCCAGCACGAAACCGTCAGAAGCATTATCTGTGGCCGTGCTGTTGCGCACCGTCAGATGCACCGACGCGCCGGTCAGGTCAAAACCGCTGCCGCTGAAGTGGGTGGCGGTGACGCCGTCGATCAACAGATTGGTACTGCTCGCCCCCGACTGAGACCAGCCACTGACGTGCCCGCTGCCGTTGACCTGATTGCCATCCAGCGAGAGATTGCTGACGGTCGCGTCTCGCACGCTGCTGCCTGCCACCACGCCCAACAGAGCGGTGGTATTCGATCCGGCGCCCTCGGCCAGCTTGAGCACGCTGTCACCTGCGCCCTCCCCGGTGAGGGTGACGTTGCTTTTCAGCGCCAAGGCGTTGCCCGAACCGTCGCTGTCCGACACAAGCCAGGTGCCGCCAGGAATGTAAACCTTGCCCCCACCCGCAGCGCTTGCGGCATCAATTGCCTTCTGGATGGCGACGGTATCGTCAGTGACGGAGTCGCCCTTGGCGCCGTAATTGCGGATATCGAAAGTGGGGGTGATGCTCATGCGCTGCTCCTGCCTGGAAAACTGACGACCTGTGAACCGGTTGTTGCAACCGGCTCGGGGAACAGGTTGGACCGGCAGAGTTCCGGATTGTTAGTGCCGGTTCGAAGGCTTTCGTCGGATGGGCTGTATGGGATTGCGTGGCACTTTTCGGTGAGCCATCCAGTCGCGGGAGTGAAACGCCGGGTGACGAGACATCCCTGAATTCATTACATTCATCCCAGCTATCCACCCAGGGCCTACCGATGAACAGCTATCTGGCGCAGGCACACAATAATCGATGGTCGAACCGGCGCCTGCTCTCGGCATACCTGGGATTGAGCAATGAAGAATACCTGGCGCCGCGAACAGGTTTTTTTCCCTCGATCGAGCTGACGCTGCGGCACATACTGGATGTCGATCAGTTCTACCTGGCCGCGCTGACGTTTGATCTCGAAGGTCAACGAAAGGAGCTGCCCGAGCATCTGTCGCTGCAGGAAATCGTCCGGTTCCAAACCGAGGCAGACGGCCGACTTGTTACCTATTGCGAAGGTCTGGATGAGCACGCGCTTGGTCGACGAGCGGGTGTAGTGCGGGCGACGGGCATTATTCCGGAACGAGTGGATTGCCTGTTGCTACATCTGTTCCAGCACCAGATTCACCACCGTGGACAGGTTCACGCCATGCTGTCCGGTACCCGCATACCACCGCCTCAACTGGATGAATTTTATCTTGATGGAGATTTACCATTGAGGTCATCGGATGAGCTTCTTCCCGGCTAAAGCCGGTCCCACTAAAAAGCACCGCGTGCATCCAGTGGGATTGGCTACGTACCCGAATGTAGGACCGGCTTTAGCCGGGAAGGCGTCAGACGTCACGTCATCATCGCTGGCTGAGGAATGGGGTCTCAGCCAATGGCGTTATTTATGCGCCTTACCCTTGGACACCATCTGTTTGATCGTGCCCGTCGGAATATCAACCAACAGGTACTGGTCCTTGATCTCCACCCACTGTTGATTTTTGTCCGGCGCGCTCAGGTGACGTGCTTTCCAGTCTTTAAGCGCCAGGCTGGGACGTTGGTATTGATCAGGGACGTTGTCGCCCTCCTTCATTTCCTTAACCCCTGCGCCCGGGCGATCCATCGTCACGCTTGGCTGTTCGGCAGCGTAGGAGAAGCTGCTGACTGCGCATACTGCGGTGAACAGCAGATGAGGGAGGAGTTTCTTTCCGAGCATGATCAGATCCTTTGGCAAACGAGTGCCGCTGATTGAATAAGGGGTGACGGTGCATCCGTCATGCTCTGACCGGGACTGATTCGAAGGAGTTCGATCTGATCGCGTGCCATACGCTCGCATCGACTTTCGCAGTGGTTGCCAGTGGGGCAACAGCAGATACCAGAAGCTGAAGATCAACAAAGTCCGAGAGCCAGTCTCGAGACACTTGTTCTCTGTTCACTGTATATGGCATCAATGTCGCCGTACTGCTTGCATGGAAAAAACCGCATGGAAAGCCCCACGCTCCAGACTCCCCGACTGACACTCGCCCCGCTGCGGCTAACCGACGCGCCCGTGATTCAACAGCTGTTTCCCCAGTGGGACGTGGTCCGGTATCTGGACAGCCATGTGCCATGGCCCTATCCCGACGACGGCGCGCTGACCTACCTCCGCGACGTCGCGCTTCCTGCCATGGCAGACGGGCGCGAATGGCACTGGACGATACGCCTGACGTCCGAGCCGGCGCGGATGATCGGCTGCATCAGCCTGCACGATCAGCCCGAGAACCACCGGGGTTTCTGGCTGGCGCCGCAATGGCGAGGTCAGGGGTATATGCGGGAGGCGTGCGAAGTGATCAACGCCTTCTGGTTCGAAACCCTGCAGCGCCCGGTGATGCAGGTGCCCAAAGCGGCGGGCAACGCGGCATCGAGGAAGATCTCCGAACGCGAAGGCATGCGCATGATCGAGCGCCGGGACGGCCACTTTGTCTCAGGTCCCATGGTTCAAGAGCTCTGGGAGTTGACGCGCGATGAATGGTTGACCAGGCAGCCGCCGACTTCGAAATGATGCAGCAGGCACTGGTTTCCCGGGGCAGTTAGCTGATTGCCTGTTGACCTGCTCCGCCTCAATCCCTAGGGTAGCCGGCCTTCTTTACCCCTCAGGAACCCCATGTCCAGCCGCAGCAAACTCCCGTCCACCGTCTACCTTCTGGGCCTGACGATCTTCTCGCTGGTGACGGCCGAATTCATGGTCGCCGGCATGATGCCCGCGCTGGCCGATGCGTTCTCGGTCAGCCTCGCCCAAGTCGGCAACCTGATCGCCTTTTACGCTTTAGGCATGGCCATCGGCGGCCCCCTTGTGACCGTGTTGCTGCTGTCCAAAGGCGTCAGCAACAAACGCTCTTTGATCGCGCTGCTCGTCTGCTATGTGCTGGCCGGCGCAGTCGCAGCGGCCGCCCAAAGTTATCTGGTGCTCGCCGCTGCACGCGTGGTCATGGGCATTTCCAGTGCCGTCTGCATCGGTTTGTGCATGACGGTGTGCGCAGGCCTCGTCACCCCGGAACGACGCGGTCGAGCGGTTTCGGTGGTCCTCGCCGGGCTGATGCTGTCCCCTGTCGTCGGCGTGCCGCTGACCACGTGGGTCGAGCAGCACTTCGGCTGGCGTGCGAGCGCCTGGCTTGTGGTGGTGCTGGCGATGCTCTGCACGGTGCTCGCGAGCAAGCGCCTGCCGGCAGGCGCCAATGGCAGCGAACCGCCGCTGCGCCAACAAGTCGCGGACATGAAGAATCCGCCCCTCTGGGCGGCGTACCTCACCAGCGGCTTGATCATCGGCGCCACCTTTGCCGCGTTCAGCTACTGCACGCCCATCTTGATTCAAGAAGTCGGCGTGGCACCGAAATTCGTCGCCCCGCTGCTGGCGCTGTATGGCGTCGCCAATGTGCTGGGCAAATGGGTGGTGGGCCGACTGGCGGATCGCTACATGATGGCGATCGTCGGCTGGGGTCTGGCGATCATGGTGCTGGCATTGTCGGGCTTCGCCCTGGCCGGGGATCATCTGTGGCTGAACCTGATATGCTTCCTCGCCCTCGGGCTGACCGGCGTGGCGCTGAACCCCGCGATGGTCGCGCGCGTCATGAAAGCGGCCGAGCCCGGCGCGCTGGTGAACATCATGCACACCTCGGTCATCACCGCCGGACTGGCATTCGGCAGTTGGGCGGGCGGCGTGACCATCGATGCAGGCCTGGGTCTGCGTTCGCCGCTGTGGGTCGGCGCGGCCATGGCCCTGGCAGGATTGCTGAGTCTGGTTCGGCCGATTGCGATGCGTCGCAGCCAGGCGTTGTGCGACTGAAGGCGTTGTAACTGACGTCCGGGTATTGCGAGGTGACGTGTCCTTCAGGGCACGTCAGCGGCGCCAGTGTCCAACAACGGACAGACCTGCCCCGCCCGCTCGGCCAACAGATTACGCAGCGCGTGCATCTGCCCGATGCGCTCGTCCAGCATCGCGATTTTCTCGGCGAATAATCCTCTCAGCAAGTCGATGGACACCTGCTCGCTGTTCCACAGCAGCGGCAGGTTTTCGCCGATCTCCTTCAGCGAAAATCCCAACTGTTGCGCCAGCTTGATATACCCCACCAGCTGCAGGGTCTCCTCCGGGTAGTGGCGATAGCCGTTGGCACTGCGCTGCGGTTTGATCAGGCCTTTCTCTTCATAAAAACGCAAGGCTTCCACGGACACCCCCGCACGCACTGCCACTTCGCCTATTTTCATGACTCTCAATGCTCACGTTGACTCTGGACCCAGGACCAGGCTTTAGCCTGCGGGCTCAACTGTGAGGGAAGATCATGATCAGCGCAAAGACCAACAAACGCATCGTCAGAAGCAGCGCCTTTTACGATTTGATAATGACGACGGGGTTCATGACGCCCTGGACCGCCGCGTGGGTGTTCGACACCTTTGCCGCGCTGTCAGCCGCTCTGGCACTGGAACGGCCGGTGCCCGTGCTGGACGTCAGCGGCATGCTGTTCGCCAATTTGCTCGGCAGCGTGGTGGTCTGGTCGCTTTGGCGCCTGGCGCAACCGAGCCGTCGCGTGGGGTTGTACGACGCACTGGCGCGAACGCTGTTCGCGACGTGGCAGCTTTATGCGGTCGCCCACGGTGCGAGTTTTCTGATTCTCGGGTTTACGGTGTTCGAGGGGGTGTTTGCCGTTGCGCAGGTCTGGCCGATCCGGCATTCAGGACAAGGCAGCCAGAGGGAGAAACAGGCGCCAGCGTCGTCCGGTGTGCGGTAAACGCAATAGCTGTGTCCTCAAACCAGGCGCGGCGCCGACCTGCACGTAGCGCTCAACCGAACTGCAGCAGCGCCGCATCAATGAATCGGCGCAGCTTGGCCGTTCGCTGTCGGCTGCCGGTGTAGAGCATATGCATGGCCCGGCTCGGCGCCTCATAGTCGGGCAACACTCGCACCAGCGCGCCGCTGCGTACCGCGGACTCGAGGAAATCCCAAGGGCCGAGCACAATGCCGAAACCGTCCAGCGCCGCAGAGAGCAGCGCCCGGACCTCATTGACCCTCAATCGACTGGCCACCTGAACCCGTTCCACCGTTGACCCTTTGCAGAAAACCCATTCGCGGTCAGTCGGCCGCGACCACCAGGCATACCCAAGGCACTCATGCTGGCTCAGGTCCTGCGGACGTTGCGGCACGCCGCGTTCGGCCAGATAACCAGGCGCGGCGCAAGCGACCAGTTGATAAGGCGCCAGCGGCCGGGCGGTCAGGCTGGATACGTCCAGCGGGCCGATCCTGAACGCGATATCGACCCCCTCCTCCATCAGATCAACCAAGCGATCAGTCAATTGCAGATCGATTTCAATCTCGGGATGCTGCCGGAGAAAATCCGTCACGAAGGGCATGAGGCGAGAGGAGCCGAAGGTAGTGGGAGCGCTGATTTTCAGCTTGCCGCGCGGGGTATCGTTCATCATCTCCCCAAGGGAATCCGCCGCCTTCGCTTCACTCAGGATGTGTTTGCAGCGTTCCAGATACGCCTGGCCCAGATCGGTCAGGCTCTGGCGCCGCGTGGTGCGGTTCAGCAGTCGTGCCCCGAGTCGATGCTCGATCGCAGCGACATGCTTGGCGACCATTTGCGGCGACAACCCCAGGCGCTCGGCCGCTTTGGCGTAGGAGCCGCATTCCGCCGCCATTACGAAGGCTTCCATGCTGCTGAGACGGTCCATGATTCAACACTCCGGGTGGGGAGACTAAGTGCCTGATGATCATTTATCTGCAGCTGGTTCGCAATCATCATGGCGGCTCTTGCAAACCATCGGGAGCAGTCACATGCGCATAGGCATCATCGGGGCAGGCTTTATCGGCCAGGCAGTGGCGCAACGGGTCATCGCCGCAGGTCATGAAGTCATGCTCAGCAACTCACGTGGCCCACAGACCCTGAACGGCCTGCTCGTCCAGATACCCGGCGTCCAGATAGGCACGATTGAGGACGCTGCTGCCTTTGGCGATGTGGTCCTGGTCGCCATTCCCTTCAAGCACTACCCCACCCTTTCAGCTAATTGGCTTGCCGGTAAAACGGTGCTGGATGCCAATAACTACTACCCCGAACGGGACGGCTCTTTCCCGGCGCTCGACAGGTGTGAGACCACCACCAGCCGGCTGCTTGCCGAGCATTTGCCTGGCGCCAGCGTGGTCAAGGTGTTCAATGCGATCCTGGCGGATGACCTCATCCGGGAAGCTCGGCCAGTTACGGCCCACGACCGACGCGCACTGCCGGTGGCCGCCGATGAGCCTGCGGCGAAAGCGCTGGCCATACAACTGCTGGACGAGGTGGGATTTGACGCGGTTGACGCCGGTAACCTCGACGAAAGCTGGCGATTCGAACGGGCCAAACCCGCCTACTGCGTTCCATTAAACCGGGAGGCGCTGAAAGTTGCGCTGGCCGGGGCTGAAAGGCACGTGGAGCTGCCCCATGGCTCGTGGCGCCACTGAATGGCGTCATCCCGAAAAGGACCTTCAGCCAGCGCCACCTTCCGGTAACATGCGTGCCTGCACATGCCGTTCGTATTGCCTCGGGAAGGAACTTGATGATCGATCTTTCAGTATTGCTGCTTTTCGCTGGCGCCTGCCTGGCGCTTACGCTGACACCGGGCCCGGACATGCTGTTGATTGCATCGCGAAGCATGAGTCAGGGCAGAGCATCCGGTTTCGTTTCGCTGGCGGGCATTCAGGTGGGCACCTATTGTCACGCGCTGGCTGCCGCACTCGGACTGTCGCAATTGTTGATCAACGTCCCCGCTGCCTACGACGCGGTGCGGTTCGCGGGGGCTGCCTATCTGGTTTTTCTCGCCTGGAAAGCGTTCAGCGCCCCATCGCCGCTGCGTGCAGATGCGGACCTCGCAGCCACGCCCCTTCTGAGTATCTTTCGGCAGGGAGTCGTGACCAATCTGCTCAACCCAAAAATGGCACTGTTCGTGTTGGCGTTGTTTCCGCAGTTCGTTGATCCGACAAAAGCTTCGCTGGTCGGGCAGATGCTGATATTCGCCACGGTTCTGAACGTCATCGGTTTGCTGGTGAACGGCGCAGTGATACTCCTCGCCAGTAAAATCGGGCACACGCTGGCGACCAATGCCCGCATTGCCAAGCGCCTTAATCAAGTACTGGGTGCGGTCTTTTTTGGATTGGCCTGCCGGCTGGCACTGGTTTCGGGAAGATAAGGTGGCGATTGCCAGCGCAGAAAATCTTACCGCCCATTCCGTTGAACAAGGAGCCTCACCATGGCTGCCATCACCGACTATTCGGACACGCTTCATCGCCAGGCCGTGATCGAACTCTGGGACACCGTGTTCGGCTACGAAACCGCCCATAACACGCCCGGCCTCGCCATCGACAAAAAGCTGGCTGTACCGGACGGCCTCTTTTTTGTTGCCCTGACGAACAACGAGGTGGTGGGGACCGTTCTGGCCGGGTACGACGGTCATCGTGGATGGCTGTATGCGGTGGCGGTGCACCCTTCTCATCGCAGAAAAGGCGTAGGCATGCAGCTGGTTCGTCATGCAGAGCACGCCCTGACAGTGCGGGGGTGCATGAAAATCAACCTGCAGATCGTCAGCACCAATGCAAGCGTCCAGGCGTTCTATGAGTCTATGGGGTACTCAACCGAACCGCGCATCAGCATGGGCAAGAAAATCGAATCGAACATCACCCATTGATGCGTCCGCCGCAGCGGCCTCCTTGCCCTGCCCCCGCTGTCTGCGCCCCTGATCAGGGGCGTATTACTTCGTTGCTTTATTGAGCCGGATGCGCCTTCAGCCAATTCTTCATCTGCGTGATTTCCGCTGCCTGCGCCGCCACAATCTTGCGCGCCAGCTCCAGCATCTCCGGATCCTTGCCGTATTTCAGCTCGATCTTGGCCATCTCCACCGCGCCTTCGTGGTGCGGCAGCATGCCGGCCGCAAACGCCACATCGGGGTCGTCACTCATCATGCCGTGGTGCATGTCGTCTTTCATGGCGCCCATCGATTGCTGGTAGGCCTCATGCATCTGTTTGACGTCCTCCGTCTGGTCGGCCCTGACGGCGGTTACGGAAAGCAGAGCAATGACGCTGACAACGGCGGCAATCTTTTTCATGACGAAGCATCCTGGATGAGGGTAGAAACGAAGCCGTCACGCTAGACCTTTCCATTGCGGCAAGGTCAAGCAGATTCTCTATTGGTTTATCTGTCTTGGACGCTATTCTGAAGGCGCCATCGCAGTGATTACCCTGGACGGAAAGTTCCTCCCGCTGCGTCCTTTTAAGTTGCAACCGCGCTGAGACGTGGGCCCGCCGACGGTTATTTCCTCGTGCGGGCATTACGCCCAGGCTGCTTCCCCTCATTGGTAATCATCCAGTTTCAGACGGTCCAATACCCCGCGCTTAAGCGCGCTGGTGGTCTGCATTTCACACTTAACTGTCCTGAACAAATAGCCTTTCGCAGTCTGTTCAGCCAATACCGCATGACTGTCGTCGATCAAAGCCACCCAGGCGTCGCGAGTCCAACCGGGTATTGCACAATCTCTGGGATGGAGGTGGAAGGATGAGAAAACCAGGGTTTCCTGAAGCGCTCCTTCGGCATGGCGCCCGATATATTCAAGAAAATTCATCGCAATGGTGCCGGTAAGGGTGGACCCCGCGAAGATAATTGTGAGCATAACTCGTTGCCTTTTTTCCTCCGTTCCTTGCACATGTTTCTTCCAGGCCATGAACTTGACTCGATCACGCATCACCAAACCGATGAATGTGGGCGTTCTCGCCGCGAGGATAATGGAGACCAGAACGACAACGATACTGAGTGCCACAACTCCTATGAAAACCCAAAGAGTGACCAATATCAGGCTGGTCAGCGCTTTTTGAGCAACCGGAAATTTCGCTGGGTCAACGCGCGTCACGTTGAGGATGTAGGAATCGGCATGCGCACTGGCATAGATCCCAAGACCTAATGTGGGCAGCGCCACCAGCAGCGTGATCCACCACGCGCTGGCTCTGAATTTCTCAACCAACCTGAAGTGGCGCGCCGCTATCACCGTAGATCCGAGCGCAATTGGCAGGTACAAGAGTTGACCCGCATCACGGTTGATCGCGCCTCCTACAAAATGCCAAAACAATAGAAACACCAAGGCAAACATCGATATCACCGTCACCGCTGTCCAATACTCCTGCACCCCCCACCACCGAAAGCTGTAGTTCAGCTTCCATGGGAAATGCTTTAGATGAGTGCGGATAAACAGTGGCTTGTCGGCCAGGCGGTCCACCAATGCGAGAATTGCCGCGAACAGTAGGTAGCTGACGAGATACGGAAGCATGGATACGAGGCGTCCCTTTTAGAGTGGGGCGATGTTATCTCACGACCAGCGCAAGTCTTCGAGACTCCCCTGTACAGCTCAGCCTCACCAAAAACCGGCCATTCGCAGTCACCGAACCCAATGCCCGCGACTGAAGTGAGGGTGCACGAATGTGCCAACCGGTTCTGCCGGAATGCGCCAGAGGCAAGGCTGCATAACGTGAGGTGCGTACCCACGCAAAGAGTGGGCGCAATCGGCGCGCTCAGTAATGCATCGCAGCAAGATGGATCAACAAGCCAAACCGAAATGAAAAATATTCCATACCGGCCTGGCGAATCATTCCCGGTGCCGGAACCTTTGTCTTGCCGCCCGAGTCTTTTCTGGAAGCCAAATTGCATTCTGCCAGCATGCAGCGTAAACGCTGGCCGCCGATACGTGCTGGATCAGCCGGCTGGCGCAGTCCCGGAGGGAGCATGGCGCACCTCCGACCTCAGGTCATAACGTTACGTTTGCAGGTGGAAACTTGAAGCATTTGACCCGGGAAGCTCTCGAGGCTGAAGTCATGCAGTTGCGGTCGGCGTTGAAGAAAAGTGAAGTCATGAGGCTGAACAGTCTGTGCACCGGCACACGACCGAACGATAGCGCCGCCTCGCTCGGCCACACGGCCGAGCGCGCCGCCGAAGAGGTTGCCGAGCAAGCGATCGAAGACGCTCAGGTCCGCTACCGCCTCGCGGTAAAAGCCACCAACGATGCGATCTGGGACTGGGACCTCAAGGAAAACCATGTCCTGTGGAACGACGCCCTGGAACGGGTCTACGGGCATCCGCTCGCCACGGTCGAAATGGCCGGCGACTGGTGGATTGCGCAGATTCACCCCGATGACAGGCAGCGCATCGTCGCCTCGATCCATGACGTGATCGACGGCAGGCAGACCGGCTGGAGTGAGGAGTATCGGTTTCGCCGGGTGGACGGCACCTACGCTCAGGTCCTCGACCGTGGGCACGTCATCCGCGATATTCAAGGCAACGCGGTGCGCATGATCGGCGCGATGCTCGACCTCACGCCGATTCGTGACACCGAGGCTGCACTGCGGCAGAGCGAGGAGCGTTTCAGGACGATTCTGGAAACGGTCGAAGCCGCCTTTGCCATCGTTCAGGTCAAGTTCGATGCCAATGACTACCCGATCGACTATTGCTTCCTCGAAGCCAACCCGGCCTTCGAACGTGAGGCCGGGGTCAACCTGCGCGGGAAATGGGTCCGGGAGTTTGCCCCGGACCTGGAACAATTCTGGTTCGATACCTACGGACGGGTTGCCAAAACCCGCGTGCCGGCCACCTTCGAAAGCTACGCCAAAGCCTTCCAGCGCTGGTTTGACGTGCGCGCCGTCCCCGTTGGCGATCCCGCCGAATGCCAGATTGCGATCATCTTCAACGACGTGACCGGGCGGCGTGATGCCGAGGAGCGTCTGCGCCAGAGCGAAGCCATCGCCCGCGCGAACGTCGAGCGGGTGCAGCTGGCCCTGGCCGCCGGGGCCATTTTCGGCACCTGGCACTGGGACTTGCCCAGCAACAGTTTCACCGTCGATGAAGCGTTCGCCCGGGCCTTCGGCCTCGACCCGATGCTGGGCTACGAAGGCCTCAGCCTTGACCAAGTGGTGGCGACCGTGCATCCGGAAGACCGGGCGGGCCTGATGACGGCGATCGACGAGGCCATCCGTCGCGGCGGCGCCTACGCCCATCAATACCGGGTCCGTCGGGCGGACGGCAAATACTACTGGATCGAGGCAAACGGGCGCGTCAACTTCAGCGAGGACGGCGCTCCCCTCAGTTTCCCGGGCGTGCTGATCGATGTCGAGGAGCGGCGTTCGGTCGAAGCCCAGCGCGACCTAGCAACCGCCGCCCTGCGTACGCTCAACGAGACCTTGGAACAGCGTGTGGCGGAACGCACCGCAGCGCTGATGCAGACCGAGGAAAAGCTGCGCCAGTCACAGAAAATGGAAGCTGTGGGGCAACTGACGGGCGGGCTTGCCCATGACTTCAATAACTTGCTCGCGGGCATCTCGGGCTCGCTGGAATTGTTGAGTGCGCGGTTTGCTCAAGGTCGTCTGACGGATGTCGAACGCTACCTGACGACGGCACAGGGCGCGACCAAACGGGCGGCTGCCCTGACTCACCGATTACTGGCGTTCTCCCGCCAGCAAACCCTGGATCCCCGGCCCACCGAGATCAACAGCCTTGTCGAGGGCATGACCGAGCTGATCCAGCGCACCGTGGGCCCCAGCATCAGCGTGCAGACCGTTGGCTCGCCGGACAGCTGCGTGGCACTGGTCGATGCGAGCCAGCTGGAAAATGCGTTGCTGAATCTGTGCATCAACTCGCGGGACGCCATGCAGGACGGCGGCAGCATTACCATCGAAACCCGCTGTCAGTTCGTGGGAACAGCGGAAGCACCGCTGCTGGAGGTCCCCGAGGGCGAATACCTGACCCTCAGCGTGACCGACACCGGAACGGGCATGCCGGCCAACGTCGTGGCGAAGGCTTTCGACCCCTTCTTCACCACCAAACCCATCGGTCAGGGCACTGGCCTGGGCCTCTCGATGATTTATGGTTTCGCCAAGCAATCCGGGGGGCAGGTTCGTATCGCCTCGGTGGTCGGACAAGGGACCACGCTGTCCATCTACCTCCCCCGCTACCACGGAACGCCCAGCGTAAATGAGCTGTACGAACCAGATGCCGCGGCCTCGACAGCGGGCATCGGCGAAACAATTCTGGTCGTCGATGATGAACCCACGGTGCGCATGCTGGTGACCGAGGTCCTGGCTGAACTCGGCTACACCCTCATGGAAGCGACGGACAGCGCCAGTGGCCTGAATCTGCTTCGGTCGGATGTGCGGATCGACATGCTCGTCACCGATGTCGGTCTGCCCGGTGGCATGAACGGACGCCAGATGGCAGACGCTGCGCGCCTGGTGCGTCCGGGCCTGCGGACATTGTTCATCACCGGCTACGCGGAGGGGGCGGCGATCGGTGCCGGCCAGCTCGAGCCTGGCATGCATGTGCTCATCAAGCCTTTCGGCATCGAGACACTGGCCGCCCGCGTGCGTGAACTCATGAACACGCCGATCTGATAGACCGATCTGATAGTCAGCCCGGCGGCATACCCGATCAGGCTGACGCGGACCTTTGGGCCACACCTCACGGTTTTTCCGAAAAGCCAGCGCCTCCCCCGGGTGACATTTGAAGCCTGATGAGCATGGGGGCGGCGATGTTTCGCGTGCAAACATTGACAGCCTGCTGAAACGCTCGCTATACCTACAGCGTTGTACGACGACAGACGATCACAATCGATAACCCCAATAATAAAAAAGTGATGCCATGATCCCGAACGAGTCTACCCACCCCCAAAGCATTACCCAGACGGCCACCCGGTCCGTCGGCAAATACCGCTGGACGATCTGCGCGCTGCTGTTTTTCGCCACCACAGTCAACTACCTGGACCGTCAGGTGCTCAGCCTGCTGGCACCGGAGCTGTCCACGACGTTTGGCTGGAGCAACACCGACTATGCCAACATCGCTTCGGTGTTTCAGTTCGTCTATGCGATCTCGATGATTTTCGCCGGGCGTCTGGTCGACAGGATAGGCACCAAAACCGCGTTCGTGGTGGCCATCAGTGTCTGGTCCACCGGCGCGGTCATGCACGCGTTTGCAGTGCCGCTGGGACAAGGCATTGGCGCGATCACCACCGTCCTGGGATTCGCCGCCATTCCGGTGTCCATTGCCGGTTTCATGCTGTCGCGGGCCGTGCTGGCGGTTGGCGAGGCCGGTAACTTTCCGATTGCGATCAAGGCGGTCGCCGAATACTTCCCGAAAAAAGAGCGCTCGTTCGCCACCGGCATTTTCAACTCCGGCGCCAACGTCGGCGCGATCACGGCGCCCATTTGCGTGCCACTGATCGCGGCATTCTGGGGCTGGGAATCGGCGTTCATCGTGGTCGGCCTGCTGGGTTTTGTCTGGCTGGGCGTGTGGATGGCGCTGTACGAAAAACCGGATCAGCAAAAACGCCTGACGGCTGAAGAACTGGCCTATATCCGTAGCGACGAGGTTGAGCACGTCAAGGCGGCCCCGCTGCCGGGCGCGCCTGCGGTCAAGGTCTCCTGGTTCAAACTGCTCACTTATCGCCAGACGTGGGCGTTTGCCTTCGGCAAGTTCATGACCGACGGCGTGTGGTGGTTTTTCCTGTTCTGGCTGCCGACCTACCTGTCGGCGCAGTACGGGATGAAAGGCCAGGCCATCGTGCTGCCGCTGTTTGTGCTGTACAGCATGACCATGGTTGGCAGCATTGGCGGCGGCTGGTTCCCGAGCTACTTCATGGCTCGCGGTGACAAGCCTTATGACGGCCGCATGAAAGCCATGCTGGTGATCGCGCTGTTCCCGCTGGTGGTGCTGCTGGCGCAACCGTTCGGCTATATCAGCTTTTGGGTGCCCGTCCTGTTGATCGGCATCGGCGCATCCGCGCACCAGGCGTGGTCTTGCAACATCTTCACCACCGTCTCCGACATGTTTCCGCAGAAAACCGTGGCGTCGGTGGTCGGCATCGGTGGCATGGCGGGCGGCCTGGGCGGCGTGGTCATGACCAAGATCGGCGGCTGGGTGTTCGACTACTACAAGTCGATCAACGACATTCACACCGGCTACATGATCATGTTCGCGATCTGCGCCCTCGCCTACCTGGTGGCGTGGAGTGTGATGAAGACGCTGGTGCCGCGCCACAAGGAGATCACTGACCTTTAACCAGTCGGATGAAGCCAGGCCCCCCATAAACCGGGGCTGAGGCAACAATGTGGGACCGGCTTTAGCCGGGAAGACGTCAGGCGCCACACCTCAACAGTGATGGCGCTTGCACTGGCCTCTTCCCGGCTAAAGCCGGTCCCACTAAAAGACCGCGTGAGGTCAGTGAGATTGAGCGTGAACTCGACTGTGGGACCGGCTTTAGCCGGGAAAGCGTCAGACGTCACACCGCAAAAGTGATGGCGCTTGCACTGGCCTCTTCCCGGCTGAAGCCGGTCCCACTAAAAACCGCGTGCGGTCAGTGAGATTGAGCGTGAACCCGACTGTGGGACCGGCTTTAGCCGGGAAGGCGTCAGGCGCCACACCGCAACAGTGATGGCGCCTGCACTGGCCTCTTCCCGGCTGAAGCCGGTCCCACTAAAACACCGCGTGCCGTCAGTGAGATCGAGCGTGAACTCGACTGTGGGACCGGCTTTAGCCGGGAAAGCGTCAGGGGACACGCCGCAAATTGCGGGTGATCGCGCTGGACTCTTCCCGGCTGAAGCCGGTCCCACTAAAACACCGCGTGGGGCCAGTGAGATCGAGCGTGAACTCGACTGTGGGACCGGCTTTAGCCGGGAAGGCGTCAGGTGTGACGCCGCAAAAGTGAGGGCGATCGCACTGGCCTCTTCCCGGCTAAAGCCGGTCTCACTAAAAGACCGCGTGCGGTCAGTGAGATGCTGACGATCAGGCGCCTCTGTCACCTCGACTGGCCGCCAGCATTGAGCAAGTAAAACCAGAGTCTGCTGAGACGGGCCCCGGAGATCAATCTAACCAATCGGGGTTTCATTCACCTCGTCGTCAGCCTCAGGTTCCGGTAACGCTGTGAAGTCGACCAGGAGCGGCGCGGTGACGGCCTCATCGGCCCGTGCGGCAGCGCCGTCCCGTCGCGATTCAGCCAGCAGGTCGTTCAGCGCCACGTGCAGCTTCTGCAACGCCCCTTCCTTATCCACCCACCAGTCGGTGGACCACAGCCGCAGCAGGTTCCAGCCCAGGCCGGTGAGAATCGCGCCGCGCACTTTGTCCCGGTCCCGGGCGGTGGCAGCGCTGTGGTACGTGGCACCGTCGCACTCAACCCCCGCCAGGTAATCGCCCGGGCGGTCCGGGTGAACGATGCCCAGATCGATGCGGAAACGTGACACGCCGATCTGCGGAACAACCTGCCAGCCCAGACGCCTCAGCCCTTGGGCCACGGCTTCTTCGAACGGCGAATCGTAACCGCCCACCGAGCCTTGAACCGCCTCGGCCAGCGCTTTCGGACCGCGCTGAGCAAACTCGATGAAGTGCTTCAGATCGCGCACGGCTCGCGCGTTGGTGCGGTTGAGGTCAATCATCGACGGATCGAACGAGGTGAACACCAGCATTTCCCGGCGGGACCGGGTAATGGCGACGTTGAGCCGGCGCCATCCGCCGTCCTTGTTGAGGGGACCGAAGTTCATCGACATCACCGGCGCACCGGGTTCGGTGGGGCCATAACCAATGCCCAGCATAATCAGGTCACGCTCGTCGCCCTGGACGGTTTCCAGATTCTTGACCACCACCGGCTCGGTCTGGGTGTCCTGGAAGAACGGCTCGATCTGCGGGTATTGCTTGCGGGCCGCGTCCAGCAGGTCGTTGATCAGTTTCTGCTGATCGGAGTTAAGCGTGATGATGCCGATGGAATACCCCGCCGCCACGAACGCAGGGTCGGTGAGGCGCTTGACGGTTTCATCGACGATGGCCTGGGCTTCGGCCTGGTTGTAACGCCCCTTGCCCTTGGCGTACACGCCCTCGACCTTGCGCCACTCGACGGCACTGGCGCGGGTTTCCGCGGCCGGGAAAGTGATCAGATTGCTGTCGTAGTAACGGTGATTGGAGAAGGCAATCAGGCTTTCATGGCGACTGCGGTAGTGCCAGCTCAGACTGTGACTCGGCACACCTGCCCCCAGGCATTCGTCGAGGATGCTTTCCATGTCTTCGGCGGTGTCGTCGTCGCCGGCATTCGGGCCACGGTTGAAGAAGTTGGTCGGCGGCATCTGCCGAGGGTCACCGGCGATGATCACCTGCTTGCCCCGGGCAATCGAACCGATGGCGTCCCACGGCGCGATTTGCGACGCCTCGTCGAAGATCACCAGATCGAACGGCGGCTGGTCGGCGGGCAGGAACTGCGCGATCGACAAGGGGCTCATGAGCATGCAAGGGGCCAGACGATTCAGCGCATCGCCCATCTCGATCGCCAACTGCCGGACCGGTTTGTGCCGGCGGGACTTCTGCAACTCATGCTTGAGAATGGCAAAGCCGCTGCTTTTCGGGATGTCATTCTTGGACGGAATCAACCCGCAGAGCTTGGCGCGGATATAGCGCACGGTCAGTTTCGCCAGCTCGTCGTCCAGGCGTACGAAAGCGCCGATATCGCTCATGTGCTCGGCCGACACGAAATTGCGCAGCAAGGGTTCGCCGTCGATGCCCTGGGTCGCGAACCAATGGGCATAAGCCGTGACGAAGGTGTCCTCTGCGGCAGACGGCAACAGGCTGCCGGTTTCCAGTGCCTGGGCCAGAGTGGCCAGGCCGGCCTCGCTCGCTTGTTCCCTCACGCGGCACCAGTCACACCACGCCTTGAGCCGCTCCTCCTGCTGCTGGATGGCGAGTGACGTGGTCCGAAGAACGGCCACGCTCGGGTGAGTCTCGGTGGCCGTGCCCGCCAGGCCGGCGAACGACCGCGCCGCTTCCTCAAAGCGCGACAGCGCCTGCTGCAACGTCAAGCAGGAGGAAGCGATTTGGCCGCTCGGCGCCAACATGTCGTTCGCCTCGATCACCAGACGCGCCACGGCGCCGCGCAAGGCAATCAGGTTCTCGGGTGATTTGGCCAGCCCGATCAGCATGCCGCGCAGACGCTCGGCCAAGGTCACGGCCTGCAGCGTTCGCACCGGGTCGCT
Source organism: Pseudomonas sp. HP_12 (assembly GCF_055283955.1). NCBI lineage: Bacteria > Pseudomonadati > Pseudomonadota > Gammaproteobacteria > Pseudomonadales > Pseudomonadaceae > Pseudomonas > Pseudomonas sp. HP_12. The sequence goes on along the minus strand of NZ_JBTOQG010000059.1, from coordinate 96,094 downwards.
GGTCATGCCTTTCCAGCCGGGCATCGATTGCATGTCGCTGGCCAACCCATCCAGCTCCACGAGATGAGTCTGCAGGCGTTCAAAAATGGCGAGGTCGCCCAGGGTGTCCGGCAGCCCTGCCGCCCCACCCAGGGAGGCGAGCTTCTTCGCCACCTTCTTTTTCGCGAACGTCGCCAGAAACCAGAACTTGCCCTCGGCTTCATGCCACTCGGTGCGCAGTTGCGCGACCGGCACACGACGGCACGCTTCATCGGCGTAATCCAGGGACAGGGTTTCTTCAAGCTCCCGATAACTCTCGATCAATTGGCAACTGCGCCGGGCTGCTTCGATGCGCGCGGCAGCATCGGGTGCAAAGGCAAATGACAGGTTCAGGCCGTGGGATTCAAGGATCAGGGCAACCAGCTCATGCAGCTGCTGGACCTGCGCCACTTCAGCGACCGGCAACGGCACGTGGGTCAGACCCAGAAGCCGCTCGCTGGCGGCGTTCAACTGATCAAGGGCTTGGGGAATCTCGCGGGCAACGCTGGCGATCTGAGCCTGCCAGGCGTTCGACCATTGCGTCTGCGCCAAGGCGCCGAACTTGCCTGAAAGCTCGCGGGCGGCGCTGCCGTTGAGTCCCAGGCGACGGGCGAGATCCAGCAACCCGGCGTACTCGGTTCCATCGTGTTGCGTGCCTATTTCCCAGGCCAGCCTTGGCGTCTGAGGGCTGTGGTCGCGAACCACCCGACCGATGGACTGATGCAGGGTCAGGCCGTTATCCCAGCGTCGGTGCAGCACATCGACCAGTTGGTTGAGCCGTGAGCGAAGGGTCTGCAACCGGGCGGCTTCACGTTCCCATTCCTCGGCGCTCAACGCTTCACTCACGTCCCAGGCGCGGTCCAGCTGCTTGAGCACTTCAACCTTGGACGCCTTGCTGGAATGCAGCTCCAGACAGAATTCGCCAAGGCCCTTCTCGGCCAGGCGACGAAACACCACGTCAAGGGCGGCGCGTTTCTCTGCCACGAACAGCACACGCCGGCCGAGGGCCAGGTTGTGGGCGATCATGTTGGCGATGGTCTGGGATTTGCCGGTGCCGGGTGGCCCGTCCATGACGAAACTGTGGGTGTTGGCCGACGCCACCACCGCGGCCACTTGCGACGAGTCGGCCGGCAAGGGGGCGAACAGCTGCGCCGGCGTGACGGTCGCATCCAGACGCTCGGGGTGGGGAAATTCGGCCGAACTGGAAAAGCCTTCACCCGCTCCTTCACCCGCTGCGTCGGGGTCCAGCAGAAGCTTGACCAGAGGGCTTTGCAGCAGCTGCGCCGCGTTGGCGTTCAGGTCTTTCCACATCAGGTATTTGGCAAACGAGAAGGTGCCCAGCACCAGCTCGGTGCTGACCTCGAAGCCGGGTACATCGCGCACCGCCCGGCGCACGCTGTTCCAGATCCCGGCCACATCAATGCCGCTGCCATCGCTGGGCAGCTCACCGTCCAGCCCGGGAATCACCAGCTCGAAGTCGTGGCGCAGCAGCTCAAGCAAGGTCAGGTTGAAACGCGGTTCCTCGTCGAGCAGGCTCAGCGTGACCCCGGACAAAGCGCTTTTGCGCTCGAGTTTCACCGGCAACAAAATCAGCGGCGCGGAATAGGTTTTCGGGTCGTCGACGCTTTTCTTCCACTTCAGAAAGCCGATGGCCAGGAACAGCGTGTTCGCGCCGCCTTCCTCGATATCGCTGCGGGCCTTGCGGAACAGGTCGATCAGCGTGGCTTCCAGCTTGACCTTCTCCAGACTGGCCAGGACTTCGCCGCGCGCCAGTGCCTGACGGGCGACTTCGTCGACCAGGCTTTCGTTGTTCTGCTGTTCATACAGGGCCTCATCGCGGCCGCTGCTTTTCAAATCGGGGACGGCCACCACGCGAATGCGCTGACCGCTGGAGAGCAGGTCTTCAAGGGCCGCCGAATCGGGGCACAGCAGACGCACGCCCTTGGCGCTGTCCGGCAAATGCAGCAGACGATTCCGGGTGGTCAGATCGAGCAGTTTGCGTTGCCACAGGGTGAGTTTTCCGGCCGGCCCCGAGGCGTCTTCATTGATCTCGACATCGAACCCCGGCAGCGACGGCGCTTCTTCCAGCCCTTCCGCCACGGGCGGTGCTTCCTCGGCGCCATCGACTGGAACAACCGCTGACACCAGCGCCATCGGACGAATCTTCTGCATCCGGGCGCGGTGCACGTCGATGGCCATGATGAACTGCTCATCGTCGAGTTCCCGCTCGGCGGCGGCCACCGCCCGGGAAAAACTCGGCGCGGGTGCCTGGGTCGCGAGGGTCGTCTCGAACACCAGCATTTCTTTCAGGTCGAGACGCTTGCGCACGGCCGATGCTTCATCGGTCAGCAACTGGGAAAATTCCTGAGGCTGCAACCAGACGCCGGCGAATGCGTGACCCTTGGTCATGACCAGCAACGCATTCAAACCGGCCTGCTCCAGCGCGGCCGCAAACAGCAACGCGGTGTCGAGGCAGGTCGCGACGCCGTTTTCCAGCACCACGCTCGGTGGCCTGATCTTCTGGCCCTGCTGCTCGAAACTGGCGGGTGGCAACGCATAGCTCAGTTGAAAGCTGCACACCCCCGACCAGATGGCGGAAGCCAGTTCCCAGGTGCGCGTGCGGGATTTGCTTTCGTAGCCGTCGATGCCGTCTTTCTTGCCGGCACGGCGCAGGACTTGCGAGGCGGCTTTAAGCACCCGGTCCACTGCGGGGTCATTGGGCATGCAGAACGCGGCGAGCAGTTCCGGCATCGCGCTCAACCCGCTCCATTCAGTGCGGGCCAGGAGTTCGGTGGGGAAGCGCTGTTCGACGAGCACCGTTTCGCCCCGGGACACGCGCAACACCACGTCGGCGTTCAGGCTTTCGGTCAGACCGGACAGGTATCCGGCGTTCAGCTTGATGTCGCGATCAGGGATGCCGAGGCGATCACCGGCGTGGATGCGGTCAATATTCCAGCTTCGGCTTTCAACGAACTCCGGGTCGGTGCTCAGGGTCAGCACCAGGTCTTCGAGGGTGGTTTCTTCCTGATTCCAGAGGCTCAATTCGCGCACAAGGGGAACGGCATTCTGGTGGGAGGCGAAGCCGATCTTGCGGGCGATCAGCGCGTCAATCTTGATGTTCATTCACAGGATCCTGAAGCTACGAGCGCTGGCCCCATGAGGGGCGCGCCAAATGGCGCCTATAGTCCATGAGTAATCGCCGATTGTGAATGTGTTTATCGGTCAATCAGCCCGCCGGGCATTTTACAGGGACGCTGGCGCAGCGGTCCGCAACGCCCCGGCTTGCGGCTCGCACGAGGGCTTCACTGCCTGCGCGAGCCCTTGCTGCCGGCCCGGGAGATGTCCCCCCAGCGGCGCACCAGGTAGTTGTGTTCATCCATGACCGCATTCCACACCGCGATGTGCCCCATGCGCTGCTCGTAGGAGCCGCCATCGCGCACTTCGCCGATGTCGATCAGCGGCAGGCCGTCGCTGCCCATGAGTTGTTCCCGGGCGGGCAGTCCGGCGTACCAGTAATCCCACTCGGCCGCGCTCAGGTGTTCGCGGCTGCGGGCCGGATTGCCGATGTAATAACCCTGGCGGGCCATCACCGCCCCGGGCCAGCCGGACAGCCACCAGTTGAGGTAGGCGTAGGCCGCATCGAGTACCGCGCCTTTGGCATGGCGCGACAGGGACAACCCGCCGAACCAGCCGCGATAACCCTCGCGCGGGACGGCGACGCGGTATTTCACGCCGGCCCGATGCAAGCGCACCAGGGTCGGCGACCATAAGCTCTGGATGTCGATTGTCGGATGCAACATCAGTTCCGCCGCTTCTTCATCGTCTGACCAGAACGCGCCGAACATGCCCTGCCCCTGCTTGCGCACAAGGATGTCGGCGAGCACGTCGATCTCTTCGATGCTCAGGTTGCCGATGTCGCGGAACTGCGCCAGCCCTGCGCCTTCCACGGCGAGCGCCGCGTCGAGTGCGCCGATGGCCGCGTCACTTTGCAGGGCCACCCGCCCGCACCAGGCCGGATCGACCAGCCAGCCCCAGCTCTCGTCCGCCGAGCTGAAGCCGGCGGGAAGGCGCTCGGGACGATAGGCGAAACTGTCGGCGTTGTGGGTCAGTGGCAACATGCTGATGCGCTCACTCACCCCGCTGCCGAGGCTGCCGTCGTGCTGCACAAAAAGGCGCTCGCTGGGCACGCTGCCGCTGCCGAGGCGGTCACTGGCCGACAGCCTGCCGCGTTTGGGCAGATCGTTGATTTCGTGCCACAGGGCAACACGGCGGGTGTCGATGGGCTGAATGGCGCGGGCGGGCCAGACGAAATCCACGTTGTGGAACCACTGGTCATAGAGGTCGTAACTGTCGGGCTGCATGACCGCGATGCGCTGGGCGGTTTGCACGTCATGCACCTGATAAACCAGCTTGATACCGAGGTCTTCTTCGGCGCGAACCCGCAGGGATTCAAGCAGCGTCACCGAAGTGCCCAGTACCCTCAGCGTCACGGTCATGCCAGCGCTTCCCGGGGCGCCGGCGCCAGGCGTTCGCTGAACACCTCGAACGAGCGGCGCAGCAGCGCGGTGTCCAGCCCGCGCACGATGAATACCAGCCGCGAACGATGGTCGTCGCCCGGCCACGAAGGCAGGTGCACCGGCGCGTGCAGGCAATGCTGCACGCCATGAATGACGACGGGGGCGTGGCTGTTGTTCACGTTGAGCAGTCCTTTGACGCGCAGGATTCGTTCGCCGTGGCATCTTAGCAGCATGGACAGCCAGACCCCGAAGGCGACCCAATCCAGCGGGCGTTCAAAGGTCAGGCAGCAGACCTGCGCCTCGCCGTGGCGGGCGGCTGTCGAGCGCACGCCCATCAATTGCCAGCGCGCGACCTCCTGGGCGGGATCACTGCTGTGCAGCCCGTCACCGAGCAGCAGTTGGTCGCCGCTCTGAATGGCATCCGTGGTCAGCACAGGCGCGGGATTGATCGACTGCAAACGCCGCTGCAACGCCTGCAGCGCGTCTTCGTCGGCGACGTCGGTCTTGCTGATCAGCAGCCGGTCGGCAGCGGCGACCTGGGCCATCCATTCCGGGTGCAGGCGTTCCTGCAGCGCGGCATGGCTGGCGTCGACCACGGTCACCACCAGCCCGACATACACACGGCCGCGCAGGTGCGGATCATTGTTGATCGTCGCCAGAATGGGCGCCGGATCGGCCAGCCCCGTGGTTTCCAGGAGGATGCGTCGAAACGCCGGCACTTCGCCCCGTGCGCGGCGCTGGAGCAAATCGGTCAACGCGTCGCGCAACTCGCCCCGAATGGAGCAACAGACGCATCCACTGGGCAGCAGGACGGTGTCCGGCGCCACCGCCTCCACCAGCAGGTGATCGATGCCCACATCGCCGAACTCATTGATCAGCAGCGCCGTGTCGCCGAGGTTTTCTCCCTGCAGCAGGCGCTTGAGCAAGGTGGTCTTGCCGCTGCCGAGAAAACCGGTGATGACGTTCAGCGCGATACTCATGGGTGCTGCTCCAGGTGGTCCAGCAGTCGTTCATCCAGCGGATCCAGCGGGCGGCCGATCAACTGCTCGGCCCGTTGCCAGAGTTGGTCGAGGCCGCTCGCCAGTTCCTGCTTGCCGGTGGCGCCGAGCAGCAGGTAGGAGACGCCCTGAAAGTCCTCGACCTTCAGGCGGAACGGCGCCACCACCTTGTTGATCGCGGCAATCCGGCGCAGGCGTTCGCGGCGACGGGGCAGTTCGTCGCCCAGCGGGTCGCTCCAGTGCACGTCTTCACCCAGCAGGCCGCAGAGTCCACACATGGTTATTTGCTCCTGTTTTATTCACGACTCTGTTCTTCGCGGCTCTGTTCTCTGTACTTGGGCATCACGGCATCACATCGCCGGAATTCGGCCCCAGGGTCTGGCCGACGAACAGATTGCCTCCGGGCTCGCTGGCGAGCAGCACCGCGACGGGCGCCACTTCTTCCGCCAGGCCAAAGCGCCCCAGGGGCAGCTCGGCAGCTTTGGCGGTTTTCCAGGCGCTGCTGATCCCGGCCACCAGCGGCGTTTCGATCGGGCCGGGCGCAATGGCGTTGACCAGCACGTTGTCCTTGGCCACTTCCAGGGCAAGGGATTTGCTGAAGCCGATCACCCCGGCCTTGGCGGCGGCGTAATGGGTCAACTCGGCGCCGCCCTTGATGCCCAACTGTGACGCGACGTTGATGATGCGTCCCCACCGCTGCGCCAGCATGTGCGGCAAGGCGCGCTGACTGGCGATGAACACGCTGGTCAGGTCGACGCGCAGCATGTCGTTCCACATGTCCAGGGTCAGGTCGACACAGCGGGCCTGGGTCAGCATGCCGGCGTTATTGACCAGAATATCGATGCCGCCAAAGTGCTGAACGCAGGCATCGACACCGGCCTGCGCGCCCTCGACGGTGCCGACATCGGCCACGCTTTCCACCACTTGGGCACTTAATGAGCGACAGGCCTGAGCGGTGGTCGCCAGGGTAACGGCGTCGCGGTCGGCGAGGACCAGCCGCGCGCCCTGCTCGGCGAACGCGCGGGCGATGGCAGCACCGATCCCGCTGCCTGCGCCGGTGATCACCGCGCGTTTATTAACCAGTTGCATGGTGTTTCCTCTTTCAGTCCAGCGCCTGTAGCGCGATCAACAGCGGATCAGCGCTGCGCCCTACTCCGGCCACCGCACGGTCAGGCCGCCATCGATGACGATGCTTTGCCCGGTGAGATAACTGGACTCCTCGCTGCACAGGAATCGCACCAGCGAAGCGACTTCATCGGCCCGGCCGACACGGCCCAGCGGGATGGCACGGGCCGCTTTGGCGAGGCCCTCGGGCCCGAGTGAGTTTTTACTGTCCAGCGATTGCGGTGTCTCGATCAAACCCGGAATCACCGCGTTGCAGCGAATCCCCCGGGGCGCCAGTTCCACCGCCAGCGAACGGCACAGCCCCGGCACCCCGGCTTTGGCCGCAGCGTAGTGGGCGTGGTCCTGCCAGCCATAGACGCCCCCGGCAATCGACGAAATGGCCACCATCGAGCCGCCCTCGCCCATGTGCCGAGCCGCTGCGCGAAAGGTGCGCATCACGCCGGTGAGATCGACATCAAGCATCTCGTTCCAGCGCGCGTCGGTCATCTCCAGCAACGGCGCGCGGCGCAGCAGTCCGGCATTGGCGACGGCGTAATCGATGCGGCCGAAGCGGCTGATGGCCTGCTCGGCCAGGGCATCAACCGAGGCCGTTTGAGTGACGTCCAGCTCCGCCATCAGGCATTCGCCACCCGCTTCCGCGACCAGCTGCGCGGTGATCTCCGGGTCATGGGGGTCGGCCGGGTAATAGCCGCCCACCACCGCGACGCCCTTGTGCGCGAAAGCCACCGCCAGGGCCTGGCCGATCCCGCTGGCGGCCCCGGTAATCAACGCTACTCTGCGAATCATGTTCAGTTCCTTATTGGACGGTTTCTATCGGACGGTTGCTATTGGACGGTTTCTGGGCGCACGTGGCGGGCGGCGAACATCAACACGCCGGACAGAAAACACGGCACGGCACCGAAATACAGCGCCGAGGTCTGCCAGTCGCCGCCGGCACTCAGGACCGAGGTCGCGCCAAAACCGGCGACCACGGCGCCAATCGGGCCCATCGCGTGGATGATCGCGCCACCGGTGGCGCGGATGCTGGTCGGGAAGCTTTCGCTGATGAAAAACAGGGCGGCGGAATATGGACCGATCAGGAAGAACAGCCCGAGGCTGTACAGACCGACCACCGTCGGCATGTTGCTGGGGCCGAACAGCATGCCGGTGAACGACAGACCGCCGAGCATCCAGCCCAGGCCGATGACGTTGCGCCGGCCGATCTTGTCGCCCATCCAGCCGTGGCTGAGGTAGCCGCAGTAGCCCACCAGGTTCGACAGCACCAGGATGATCAGCGAGTTCTCGAAGGAGATGTGGTGCACGCTGACGATGACCGAGGTGCCCAGCACGCTGAACACCTGAATCGCCGCCCAGTTGAGCAGGATCGCCGCGCCGATCACCAGGGTCGCCCGGCGCGAGGTGCCACGGAACGCTGCGCCGATGCCGGCGGTGCGATGCTCTTCGTAATCCACGCCGTAGGTCATTGCCACTTGTTTGGCCTGCTCGGCGTCGCCGGCCTTGCGCAGCTGGGTGATGCGCTGGTGAATCTGGAACTGCGGGCTTTCCTTGAGCTTGCGCGCCATGAACGCAATCACCAGCGCAGGGATGGCGGCGAAGACGAAGCAGCCCTGCCAGCCGATGATCGGCAGCAGCACGGCGGTCAGGCCTGCAGCGATCAGCGCACCGACCGGCCAGCCGCCTTGCACCAGGCTGTAGATGAAGCCACGCCGCTTGGCCAGACGCGGGTCTTCGGAGGCCGCATAAATTTCGCTGAGGTAGGTCGCGTTAACGGTTTCTTCGGCGTAGCCCAGCCCGCTCAGGGAGCGGATCAGGATCAACGGCGACTTGCCCCATGACCCGCCCAGTGCCGTCAGCGCCGAGCAGATCGCGGAACCGGTGACCGTGAAAATGATGCCCATGCGTCGGCCGAGGCGATCCACCAACGGACCGATGGCCAGCGCGATGACCGCCGTGCCGACCGCAGCCCAGGTGGCGATTTCCGCCTGTTCCGCTTCGCCCCACTGAAAGTGCCGGCCGATTTCCGGCAGCAAGGTGCCGAACAGGATGAAGTCGTACACCGCAAAGACCCACGCGAAGAAGGCGATCCAGGTGGCGTAGCGGACTTCTTCGGAAGTCAGTTGCCGGGGTTTCCAGCCGGTCAGATCAAGCTTGTTGTAAATGGACATGGGTCACGCCTCGGAATGAAGGGGCTATCAGCTGTGGCGCGGATGACGGCGGACGAAGTCGTCGGCGATTTCGTCGAAGGTGACGAACTTGACCCCGGCGTGGCTCTGGATGTGCTCGATCAGACGCTCCAGCATCAGCAGCACTTGCGGGCGCCCGGAGACGTCCGGGTGAATGGTCATGGTGAACACGGCGTGTTCGTGCTCGCGGTAGACCCAGTCGAACTGATCGCGCCACATCTCTTCCAGATGGCGCGGGTTGACGAAGCCGTGGCTGTTGGGCGCCTTTTTGATGAACATCATCGGCGGCAGGTCGTCGAGGTACCAGTTCGCCGGAATCTCCACCAGATCGGTTTCCTCACCGCGCACCAGCGGTTTCATCCAGGTGTCGGGGTGCTGGGTGTAATCGATCTTGGTCCAGCTGTCGCCCACGCGCACGTAGTACGGATGGAAGTCGTTGTGCATCAGGCTGTGGTCGTACTTGATGCCTTTCTTGAGCAGCAACTCGTTGGTGACCTTGCTGAACTCCCACCACGGCGCGACGTAGCCGGTCGGACGTTTGCCGGTCATCTGGGTGATCAGCTCGATGGATTTGTCGAGGACGATTTCTTCCTGCTCGGGCGTCATGGCGATCGGGTTTTCGTGGCTGTAGCCATGCACTCCGATTTCGTGGCCGGCGTCGAACACGGCCTTCATCTGCTCGGGAAAGGTCTCCATCGAGTGACCGGGCACGAACCAGGTGGTGCGCAGACCGTAGCGCTCGAACAGCTTGAGCAGGCGCGGCGCACCAACCTCCCCCGCGAACAGGCCACGGGAAATGTCATCCGGCGAATCCTCGCCACCGTACGAACCCAACCAGCCTGCCACGGCGTCTACGTCGACACCGAAGGCGCACAGAATTTCTTTAGCCATCATCGTTCTCCAGCGGAGTTATCGGATTCTTGGTTTCGGGACGTGCGCAACGCCGCTTCAACAGCCAGCGCTGCGCGCAATAAACGTGAGTCTTCGCCACTCGGCGCGCTGATCAACAGGCCGGTGGGCAGGCCACGGGCGTCGCAGCCACTCGGCAGCGACACGCCCGGCATGTCCAGCAGACTGCCCGGCATGGTCAGGCGCAGCGTGGCCAGGTTGGTGCGGGTAAACAGGTCGTCGTCGCTCAGCAACGGCGCAAGCGGCGGCGCCACATGGGCCACGCTCGGGGTGATCAGAAAGGCGCCGTCGAGTTCGTCGCTCATCTGTTGCTGAAGCCGCTCGCGGGCGCTGTAGAGGTTGATCAAGTGGCTGGCCGGAAATGCCCGCGCCGCTTCAAGCCGGCGTCGTACGCGAGGGTCGAGTTGCGCGGCCGCCTCGCTGTCGAGCAAGGGCTGATGCAGGGCGTAGGCTTCTGCCGCGCCGAGCCAGCCTTGCTGCTGGATCAGATCAAGCGTGGCTTGAAACGCCGGCGAAGGACGCACCTCGATCAGCGCGCCCTGGGCCTGCATCGCGCTCACACAGCGCAGCAGGTTGTCCCGCACAGATGGCTCGACGCGGTCGTCCTCAAGAACAGCCTGATCGACCCGGTACCGCTGACCGGCCAACGGGCGCGGCAGCAAAGAGGTCGGTTTTGTGCGACCCCGCAGGATGTCGTCAATGGCGACCGCATCGCGCACGCTGCGGGTCAGCGGGCCGAGGCTGTCGAGGGTGTGCGCGAGGGGGAAGACCCCGTCGCGGCTGTAGCGGCGGCAACTGCTGCGAAAGCCCACCAGGCCGTTGAAGGCGGCCGGAATGCGGATCGAGCCGGCCGTGTCGGTGCCCATAGCGACAGGGACGATACCCGCTGCGACCGCGACCGCAGAGCCGGACGAAGAGCCACCCGGAATGCGTGGCTGGTCATGCCCGAGGGGATTATGCGGCGTGCCGAAATGGGGGTTCAGGCCCAGCCCCGAGTAAGCGAATTCACTGAGGTTGGTTTTGCCGACACTGACCATCCCGGCCCGTGACAGCAGGCCGACGCTCTGCGCATCCAGCAGCGCCGGCGCGTATTCACGGCGCAACGCAGCGCCGGCGGTGGTCGGGCTGCCAGCGAGATCGAACAAGTCCTTCCAGGCGATGGGCACGCCGTCCAGCGCGCTCGCCGGTTGCCCGGCCTTCCAGCGTGCCGCCGAGGCTTCTGCTTCGCGGCGTGCCCGGGGAGTGGAGAAAGAGATGAACACGTCATCGACGGCGGCAGCCTTCGCCAGCGCTGCGTCCAGGGCCTGCACCGGGTCGTTCGTCCCGTTGGCGAACGCTTCGGCCATTGCCAGCGCATCGGCGAGTGTCGGATCCGGGAAGCGAGCGTCGGACATTTCATCTACCCTTTAATGTACATATTTGGAGAATGTACATTTCTTAAAGGCAGAAAGCGTGCCAGAGTCTGAGTACCTTGATTCGCAGAGCGATGATTGCGTGGGCATGCGGGCCAAGAGCCCCGGGCTAGATACCTCGTCCAATTTTAAAGCACGAGGTGGTGCGCAGGACTGTAAGCGTCATCACAGGTATGCCATCAAGGATGGATAGTTATGCAAAGGTACGTTTTAGTGCAGAAAAGTAACAACAGCTCCAATACCGTGCGTTCTGCCGTGGCCCGCAGTGACGCGCTGTCTTGTGCGAGAATCCCCGCCCGCCTTCCGAGAAGTGTATGAAATCGATGTCCGCCGAGGATTCCCGCACTGCGTCCCGCTACGCCACGATCCGACAGGTCCTGCGCGATGCCATCGTCAACGGTGACGTGGTTGAAGGATTGGTGCTGCTAGAAGCGCCGCTGGCAGAGCTGTTCGGCACCAGCCGGGTGCCGGTGCGTCGGGCGCTGGATATGCTCCATGGAGAAGGCCTGATCAGTCGGTTTGATGGGCGCGGTTATCTGGTCAATCCCAACGGCAACGACGTACAGCCAGTGCGCCTGGCTCTGACCCATCATCAGCTGGGCCTCGATAGCAGTGAAGAGCTGGTGGACACGCGTCCCCTCGGCGAACGGATCTTCGAGGAAATCGGTGCGGCGTTATCGACCTGTATCGCCTTCGGTCATTATCGGCTCGATGAGCAAATTGCCGCCGAGCACTATGGCGTCAGCCGGGCCGTGGTGCGCGAGGCGCTGATGCGTCTGCGTGACCGGGGGCTGGTGGAGAAGGAGCCTTACTCCCAGTGGCTGGCCGGCCCGCTTACCGCTCGGGAAGTGACCGAGGATTACGAGCTGCGGGCCTGCCTCGAGCCAGAAGCACTGCGCCAGACCGCGCCAAGCCTGAGCCGGGACGACCTGGCCGCCATGCTCGCGCGGGTTGAAGCCGCGCAAAATAATCCGCAGTGCAGCCTGGCAGACATCGAGCGACTGGAAGAAGACCTGCATCACCACTGCCTGGCGGGCATCAGCAACCGCAAGATTGCCACGCTGATCCGCCAAGGCCAGAGCCCGATGATCATCAGCCGGATTTTCTACAGTCAGTTGGGCATCGGCCCCGACGAAGCGATGCTGGCCGAGCATCGGCTGATCCTCGAATTACTGCTGCACGGCGCATTCGATGCCGCTGCACTGAACCTCAAGGAACACCTCAACCGTGCCCGTCAGCGGATGCTGCAGCGGCTGAAAGTCTTGTCGGTACTGCCTGAACAGCCCGTCCCGGCGTATCTGACCCGACTCAGCTGAAGAAGCGGGAATGCGCAGAGTAGGACCGGCTTTAGCCGGGAAGGCGTCAGGGGCAACACCGCAAAATTGATGGCGCACACACCGGCCCCTTCCCGGCTGAAGCCGGTCCCACTGAGATCAAAAGCATCCCCCACTGACACACCGCGCCCAGTTAGTGGGACCGGCTTCAGCCGGGAAGGCGTCGGGTGCAACACCGCAAAATTGATGGCGCACACACCGGCCTCTTCCCGGCTGAAGCCGGTCCCACTGAGATCAACAGCATCCGCCACTGACACACCGCGTCCCTTTAGTGGACTGGCTTTAGCCGGGAAGGCGTCGGGTGCAACACTGCAAAATTGATGGCGCACACAGCGGCCTCTTCCCGGCTGAAGCCGGTCCCACTGAGATCAAAAGCATCCGCCACTGACACACCGCGCCCCTTTAGTGGGACTGGCTTTAGCCGGGAAGGCGCCAGCGGCAACACCGCAGAATTGATGGCGCACACACCGGCCTCTTCCCGGCTGAAGCCGGTCCCACTGAGATCAAAAGCATCCGCCACTGACACACCGCACGTGTTTAGTGGGACCGGCTTCAGCCGGGAAGGCGTCGGGTGCAACACTGCAAAATTGATGGCGCACACACCGGCCTCTTCCCGGCTGAAGCCGGTCCTGCCAATCAAAAGCAGCCGACACCGAATCAGCAGCGTCCGCCTGAAATCACTCGGCCACCCACGACCCACCCAGCGCTGCCTGCAGCTGAACACTGGTGATCAACTGCGTGGCGACCAGATTGAGCAGGGTCTGGCGTTCGTTCAGGCTGGTGGCCTGGGTGGTGGCGACGTCGAGGTAGTCGATGACGCCGGCTTCGTACTGGTCGCGACTCACCGCTGCGGAATCTTCCGCCGATTGCGCGGAGTTGCGGCGTGCTTCCAGCTCCGGCTCCAGGGTGCGCAGTTCGACCAGGTAATCCTCGACTTCGCCCAGACCGGTCAGCACCGTCTGGCGATAGGTCGCGACGGTGGCGTCGTAGGCATGACGGGCCTGTTCGACGCTGGCACGGGTGGCGCCAAAATCGAGAATCGTGCCGGTCAGGCTCGGGCCGATCGACCAGAAGCGGTTGGGCAGCGAAAACAGGTTGCTCAGGGTGGAACTCTGGTAGCCGCCACTGGCGCTCAGCGTCAGGTCCGGGTAATACGCCGCCGTTGCAACCCCGACCGCGGCATTGGCAGCGGCCATTTGCCGTTCGGCGGCGGCGATGTCCGGGCGACGTTCCAGCAAGCGACTGGGCACACCCAACGGCACGGCGGGCACGTGGTACTGCCAGGCCGGGTCTGCGGCGAGGGAGAAGTCCGCCGGCGGTTTGCCCATCAGCAACGCGATGGCGTGCTCGTACTGGGCGCGTTGCCACTGCAAGTCGAGCATCGAGGCCTGGGCGCTCTGCAATTGGGTTTTGCCCGTCGCCAGGTCGGCCCGCGAGGAGATCTGCTCGTCGTACTTGTTCTGGATGATTTGCAGGTAACGCTCGTAACCGGCAATGGTCTCGCGGTACAGCGCGATACGCCGGTCCAGCAGGCGCAGCTGGAAGTAATCCTGCGCCAGGGACGATTGCGCGCTGAGGGTGGCGTTGGCCAGGTCGGCAGCGCTGGCCTGTGCGCTGGCACGGTCCTGTTCGTTGGTGCGGCGCAGTCTGCCCCAGATATCAGCCTCCCAACTCAGGTCCAGGGTGGCCGAATGCACCTTGCTCACACCCCCTGCCCCGCTGGACGACGAGCCGCTGGCGGACTCGCTGCGGCTGCTCGCCCCGGTGCCGGTCAACGTCGGGAATTCTTCGGCGCGGGACTGACGCACCAGCGCCAGGGCCTGTTGGTATTGCGCGGCGTAGACCGCGACGTTCTGGTTATTGAGCTGCACCTGGGACACCAGCGCATCCAGTTGCGGGTCCTGATAAAGCGCCCACCACGGCCCCTTGGGCAACTCGTCCTGGGGGCTCGCCGCCTTCCAGCCCCGGGCTTCCTTGAAGGTGGCGGAGATCGGCGCACTGGGTTTCTGGTAGTCAGGGCCAACCATGCAGCCCGTCAACAGGGTGCCGGTCAGCAGCAGAGCGATGGACAGACGGGACGGCAGCGCAGCGTTCATTCATTCAACCTTGTCAGTCAGCCGGGCACGTGAGTGCGGCGGATACGCGTGTGCCAGAAACGCCGCGAAGAACGGCTCAGGCGATCGAGATAGAGGTACACCACCGGGGTGGTAAACAGGGTCAGCAACTGGCTCAGCACCAGACCGCCGGCAATCGCCACGCCCAGCGGCTTGCGCAGGTCAGCGTCGCCGCCGCTACCAAGAGCCAGGGGCAAGGCGCCGAAGAAGGCCGCCAGCGTGGTCATCATGATGGGCCGGAAGCGCATGCGGCAGGCTTCAATGATGGCTTGCTCAGGCGACATCTTGCGGTCGCGCTCGGCCATCAGGGCGAAGTCGATCATCATGATGGCGTTCTTTTTGACGATGCCGATCAGCAACAGAATGCCGATCAGGGCGATGACCGTCAGTTGCATGTTCACCGCCTTGAGCAGCAGCAAGGCGCCGACTCCCGCCGACGGCAAGGTCGACAGAATCGTCAGCGGGTGAATGTAACTTTCGTACAACACCCCCAGCACGATGTACACCGCGAGCAAGGCCGCGCCGATCAACCACGGCATGCTGGCGGCGAGCGCGGCGTAAGCCTGAGCGGTCCCGGCAAATCCGTACTGGATATCCCGGGGCAAGCCGACCTTGTCGACGGCCGCATTAATGGCCGCCGTGGCCTGCTCCAGAGAGACGCCGTCCTGCAGGTTGAAGGCAATGGTGCTGGTCGCCGATTGACCCTGATGCGCCACGGCCAGCGGCGCATTGTCCGGGCTGAACGTAGCAAACGCGGTCAGCGGCACTTGCTGGTTATCGGCGTTGATCACGTACATGCGGTCGAGCATCGTCGCGTCCTGGGTGTACACCGGGTCCAGGCCCATGATGACGTGGTACTGGTTCAACGTTTTGTACAAGGTCGCCACCTGCCGCTGGCTGTAGGCGTTGTTCAGCAGGTTGTCGATGTCGCTGACGCTCACTCCCAGCCGGCTCGCGGCGGCACGGTCGATGTGCAGTTTCATCTCCTGGCCGCCGGTCTGGGAGTCCGAGTCGATACCGGTCAGTTGCGGCAATGCCCGCAGCGCCGCCTCGACCTTCGGTTCCCACACCCGCAGCAGGTCCAGATCATCGGCCTGCAGGCTGAACTGGTAGGTGGCGTTGGCGCTGCGCCCGCCCACACGAATGTCCTCGGCGGGCATCAGAAACACCTGAATCCCCGCCACCTTGTTGTTCGCCCGGGTCAGCCGGTTCGCCACCGCTGCGGCGCTGCTGGTGCGCTGCTTGTAGTCCTTGAGCCGAATGAAGAAGTCGCCGGTGTTGCGCGACCCGGCCCGCCCGCTGCCCGTTGACGACATCACCGCCTCGACGTCGGAATCGGCCGCCAGGTCATGGGCGATCTGCAGCAAATGCGGCTTGAGGGCCTGGAATGAAATGTTCTGGTCAGCCCGCACGGCGCCCATCAGCACACCCGTGTCCTGGGCCGGGAAAAACCCTTTCGGCACCGTGGCATAGAGGTACACGTTGAGCCCCACGGTCAGCAGCAGGCTGAACATGGTCAACAGCCGATGGCGCATGACCCAGGCCAATGCCGTGAGATAGGCGCCCTGCATCCGCGCAATGCCGGCTTCAATCCAGCGATAAAGCCGCGGCTCGCGGGCGTCGTGGGCGGGCTGGCGCAGCAGCAGGACACAGAGCACCGGCGTCAGGCTCAGAGACACCAGCATCGACAGGCCCAGGGCGATGCTCAGGGTCACGGCGAACTCCCGGAACAGCCGCCCGACGATGCTGCCCATCAGCAGGATCGGGATGAACACCGCGATCAGCGACAGGGTCATGGACAGCACCGTGAAGCCGACTTCTCGGGTGCCCATCAGCGCCGCACGCAGCGGACGCATGCCTTGCTCCTGATAGCGGGCGATGTTTTCCAGCACCACGATCGCGTCATCCACCACAAAACCGGTGCAAATGATCAGTGCCATCAGCGACAGGTTATCGAGGCTATAACCCAGCAGGTACATGATCGAGCAGGTGCCAATCAGCGACACCGGCAGCACCACCGCCGGAATCAGCGTCGCGCGCAGGTTGCGCAAAAACACGAAGACCACGGCAATCACCAGCAAGGTGGCGATCAGCAGGGTTTCTTCGGTGTCATGCAGGGACGAACGCACGGTCGGGCCACGGTCGATGACGCTGATCAGTTGCACATCACCGGGAATCTCCCGCTGCAACTCGGGCATCAGCGCCTTGATGCTGTCGATGGTCTTGAGCATGTTGGCGCCGGCCTGGCGGGTCACGCCCAGGGTCACCGAGGGCTGGCCGCTGTAATAGCCGCCGACGAAGGTGTCTTCCACCGAATCGTAGACGTTGGCCACATCGCGCAGACGCACAGCGGCGCCATTCTGATAGGTGATGACCAGGTCCTGGTAATCGCTGGCCTTGTCGATCTGGTCATTGCCGTCGATGACCCAGCTCTGGCCCTCGCCCTGGAGAATGCCTTTCGGCTTGGCCTTGGTGGCGTCGTTGATCGTCTGCCGCACGGCCTCCAGGGAAATGCCAGCGTGGTTGAGCAGGTTGGGCTGAACGTCGATGCGCACGGCCGGCAAGGCGCCGCCCCGCACCGACACCTCGCCCACGCCGTTCACCTGGGCGATCTTCTGCTGCAACTTGCTATAGGCCAGGTCGTAGAGCTCACCGGGGCTGCGCGTCGATGAGGTCAGCGCCAGCATCAGCACCGGCGCCTCGGACGGATTGGCTTTGCGGTACGTGGGCAGCGACGGCATCGAACTGGGCAGCAAGCTGCGCGCGGCGTTGATGCCGGCCTGCACATCCCGGGCGGCGCCATTGATGTCGCGATCCAGCTCGAACTGCAGAATCAACGTGGTCGATCCCTGGCTGCTGGTGGACGTCATCTCGGTGATGCCGGCGATCTGCCCGAGACTGCGCTCCAGCGGCGTGGCCACCGTGGCGGCCATGGTTTCCGGGCTGGCACCGGGCAGCGAGGCGCTGACCATGATCGTCGGGAAATCCACCTGGGGCAGCGGCGCCACCGGCAACAGCGTGTAACCAAGAATCCCGGCCAGGGTGATGCTCAGGCTCAGCAACAGCGTCGCCACCGGACGGCGGATAAACAGCCGAGACAGATTCATGGTCGCGTACTGCTCTGATCACCATTCCGGGTGCTGCCCCGATTGCTGCCCCGCGTGAAGCGTGCCCTGGCCCGCTCGGACAGGCGATCAAACATCAGGTAGATCACCGGCGTGGTGAACAGCGTCAGCACCTGGCTGAGCAACAGCCCGCCGACGATCACCAGCCCCAGCGGTCGACGCAGTTCAGCTCCGGCCCCGGTGGCGAGCATCAGCGGCAACGCGCCGAACAGCGCCGCCAGCGTGGTCATCAGAATCGGCCGCAAGCGCAGCAGCGCGGCCCGGTGAATGGCGTCCCGGGCGTTGAGGCGCTGATGCTGGCGACCCTCCAAAGCGAAGTCGATCATCATGATCGCGTTCTTCTTGACGATGCCGATCAACAGCACCACGCCGATCAGCGCGATCAGGCTGAATTCGGTGCCGGTCAGCAGCAACGCCAGCAAGGCGCCGATCGCCGCCGAAGGCAGCGTCGAGAGAATCGTCACCGGATGGATGAAGCTCTCGTACAGCATGCCCAGCACGATGTACATGGTGACCAGCGCCGCCAGGATCAGCCACAGCGTGTTGCCCGTGGCGGTCTGGAACGCCTCGGCCGCGCCCTGGTAACGCAGGGTAATGCTGCTCGGCGCGTTCAGCTCGGTCATCACCTCGCTGATGGCCTGTTGCGCCTGCTCCAGGGAATAGCCGTCTGCCAGGTTGAACGACACCGTCACTGCCGGGAACTGGTCCAGGCGGCTGAGGGACAGCGAACCGGTGCGTTGGCCGACCTTGGCGATGTCCGTCAGGCGCACCATTTGCGCCGAGGTGCCGGTGGTGGTGGTCGAACTGGATGACGTGCTCTGGGTGGAGGTGCTCGAAGACGTGCCCGATGTCGTGCTGGCTGTCGTCGTGGCAGAACCGGTCGCCGCCGCCAGGTAGATGTTGTCGAACGCCGCCAGGGATTGCTGGAACTGCCCCGGCACCTGCAGCACCACGCGGTACTGGTTGGACTGGGTGAAAATGGTCGATATCAGGCGCTGACCGAAGGCGTTGTACAACGCGGTATCCACGTCGGAGGCGCTGATGCCGTAGCGCATGGCGGCCGCCCGGTTCAGCTCGACGTACGCCACCAGGCCCTGGTCTTGCAGGTTGTCGACGACGTCGCGCATTTCCGGACGGTGCTGCAATTTCTCGATCAGTCGGGGCGTCAGCGTCGACAGATTCGCGCTCTCCGAGTCGTCGAGGGTGAACTGGTACTGGCTCGGGGTCAGTTGGTCATCGACGGTCAGGTCCTGGGACGACACCAGATGCAGCTGAATGCCGGACACGGCGCTGGCGGATTTCTCAAGCCGGGTGATGACTTGGGTCGCGGTGTCGTCGCGGTCGTCGAAGGGCTTGAGGCCGATCTGCAGGCGGCCGTTGTTCAGCGAATCGTTGCTGCCGTCGACGCCGATGGTGGACGACACCGACTCCACGGCCGGGTCCTGACGCACCACTTCCACCAACGCCTGCTGACGACGGGCCATCTCGCTGAACGAAACATCCTGAGAGGCACGGGTGAAGCCCTGAATCAGGCCGGTGTCCTGGGTCGGGAAGAATCCTTTCGGCACTATCAGGTAGAGAAAGCCGGTGAGCGCCACAGTGCCGACAGCCACCAGCAGCGTGAGACGCTGGTGATCGAGCACCCACACCAGACCCGGGTCATAGCCGTTCAGCACCTTTTGATACTGGCGATCGCCCCAGGCGGCGAAGCGGCCCTTTTCGCCTTCGGGCACATGCCGCAACAGGTGCGCGCAGAGCATCGGCGTCAGGGTCAGTGACACGACCATCGACACCAGAATCGCCACCGCCAGGGTGATGGCGAACTCGCGGAACAGCCGACCCACCACGTCGCCCATGAACAGCAGCGGGATCAGTACGGCAATCAGCGAGAAGGTCAGGGAAATGATGGTGAAGCCGATTTCCTGGGAGCCTTTCAGCGCGGCGGCCATGGGCTCTTCGCCCTCCTCCAGGTGCCGGGAAATGTTCTCCACCACCACAATCGCGTCGTCGATGACGAAACCGGTGGCGATGGTCAGCGCCATCAATGTCAGGTTGTTCACGCTGAAGCCGGCCAGGTACATGATGCCGAAGGTGCCGATCAGCGACAGCGGCACCGCGAGGCTCGGGATCAGCGTCGCGGTGAAGTTGCCGAGGAACGCAAAGGTCACCAGCACCACCAGGCCGATGGACAGCAGCAGCTCGATCTGCACGTCCTTGATCGAGGCGCGGATGGTCTGGGTGCGGTCGCTGATGACTGTCAGCTTGACCGAGTCGGGCAAGGCCGTTTGCAGGGTCGCCAGCTTCTGCTTGATGCTGTCGACCACGTCGATGACGTTGGCGCCCGGCTGACGCTGGACCGCGATGACAATCGCCGGTTGCCCGTTCGCCGTAGCCCCCAGGTACTGATCCTGCGGCGCTTCGGACGTGGTCGCGACATCCTTCAGACGCAGCGCCGCCCCGTTCTCGTAGGCCAGCACCAGCTCGCCGTACTCAACCGCATCGCGCAGCTGGTCGTTGGCGTCGATGGTGATGGAGTGGGACGGGCCATCGAAGCCACCCTTGGAGCCATTGACGTTAGCGGCGTTGACCTTGTCGTACACATCTTCCAAGGTCAGGCCGTGGGCCGCCAGGCTGGTGGGGTTGACTTCGATCTTTACGGCGGGCTGCTGACCGCCGGCCAGGCTGACCATGCCGACGCCGGAAATCTGCGAGAGCTTGAGCGCCACACGGGTGTTGACCAGGTCCTGCACACGGGTCAGCGGCAGGCTGTCCGATGTCGCCGCGAGGGTCAGCACGGCGGTGTCGGCCGGGTTGACCTTCTTATAGGTCGGCGGGTTCGGCAGGTCGGTGGGCAGCAGGCTGTCGGCGGCATTGATCGCCGCCTGCACTTCCTGTTCGGCGACGTCCAGCGATAAATCCAGGGAGAACTTCAGGGTAATCACCGACGCCCCGGCCGAACTGGTCGAGTACATCTGCGCCAGCCCTGACATCTGCCCCAACTGGCGCTCCAGCGGCGCAGTGACCGCCGAGGCCTGCACGCTGGAGCTGGCGCCGGGGTACAGCGTGGTGACCTGGATGGTCGGGTAGTCCACTTCCGGCAGCGCCGAGGTCGACAGCAGGCGATACGCGAAAATACCGGCGAGCATCACCGCGAGCATCAGCAGCACCGTTGCCACCGGGCGCTGGATAAACAGTCTTGAAGGATTCATGGGGCAGCGTTGCCGGCAGCCGGCTGCGTGGCGCTGGCAGGGGTTCTGGATGCGGCTACATCCGCGCCGGCCGGTTTGTCCGCCTCAATGGTCACCGTGCTGCCGTCACGCAAATGATCGATACCTCGGGTGACGACCTGATCGCCCTTGTCCACGCCCTGGCTGATCACCGTTTGCTCGCCGAAGACCGGGCCGACCTTGACGCTGCGGCGGGCGACCTTGCCGTCTTTCACTACATACAGAAACTCGCCGTCGCTGCTCAATTGCACGGCGGCCGACGGCACCACCACGGCGTTGTGCAGGGTGTCGGTGGTCAGCTTCACGTTGACGAACTGGTTGGGGTAGAGCTTCTCGGCGGGGTTATCGAACAGCGCCTTCAGCTTGATGCTGCCGGTGGTGGTGTCGATTTCGTTGCTGATGAATTTCAGCGCGCCGTTGGCCAGCGGCGTGTTGCCCAACTGATCGAGGGCCTGCACGCTCAGCGGCTCGCCCTTGCGGACCTTGGGCAGCAGGGTCGCCAATTGCGCCTGGGGCAAGCTGAAGGTCACGGCGATCGGGTTGGTCTGGGTCACGGTGACGATGCCGGTGGTGCTGCTGGACGAAACGATGTTGCCCGGATCCACCAGCCGCAGGCCGACGTAGCCATCAATCGGCGAGACGATTTTCGCGTACAGCAGATTGAGTTTCGCCGCATCGATCTGCCCCTGATCCGCCTTCACGGCGCCGGCGTACTGGCCGACGGTGGCGATCTGCGTGTCCAGGTCCTGCTTGGCGAGGGAGTCCTTGGCGAACAGTCGCTTATAGCGTTCGGCGGTCAGTTGCGCGCTTTTCAGCAGCGCCTGATTCTGGGCCATGTCGCCCAGGTATTGGTCCAGGGTGGCCTGGTAGGCACGGGGGTCGATCTGCGCCAGCAACTGGCCTTTCTTAACGTACTGGCCCTCGGTGAAATACACGGCCATTAGCTCACCGTCGACCCGACTGGTCACGGTGACCGAGTAGTTGGGAACGACCGTGCCCAGCGCCTGCTGAATCACCGGAACATCCGCCGTACCGGCCGTGCCCACTGCGACGCTGACTGCTGCGTTGGGGTCCGCCATGCCCGGCCCACCGTGGCGACCACCGGGTCCGGCGGAAACAGTCGCGCCAGCATCGGTCGACGGCGTCGGGTTGGAAGTGTGCCGGTAGTAGACATAAACAGCCCCAACGGCTACGGCTATGAGGAGCGCAAGGACAAGGCGCTTTCGTGAGCGGGCTGCCGAATTCTGGGTCATGGTTTACTTCTTGGTGGCCAAGGGACAAAAGTGAAGCCGTCAGCCAGCGGGTTGCCGGGCGGATCGGTATGGCGTGCAAAACGCTGCGCCAGGCAACGTCGATGCGCGCGGCGCGCGGCGCGCTGCAGTCGTGCAGCAGGCGCCGCCTGGCCGGCAGGCTGACGTTCGGATTGAGGTGTTTCGAATTGTTGCGACATTTAGCCTTGCGTGATCGGCAGGAACAAGCGACGAGCCCGACCTTTGCAGAGAATTTACATTCAGCGGGTGCATCGGGCGGGCTTCGCGAGGCCCGCCGCGCTCACTCCGCCAGCATGACCCGGTTGCGTCCCTCCTGCTTGCCCTCGTACAAGCGCTGATCCGCCCGGTTCAGCGCATCCCGGAACGTCTCCCCGTCTTTCAGGATGGCCACCGCAAGGGTCGCCGTAAGGTTCAGGCTCTGCCTGATCTCCCCGCCCTGTTCGCGAATGTGCGTGAGTATCCGCTCGGCGATCAGCCGGGCGTCCTCGAAGCGGGTGTTGGGCATCAACACCAGAAACTCTTCGCCGCCCCAGCGCGCGGCGATGTCCGTGGTGCGTACACACTGGGCGATGACGTCGGCCACCTGCTGCAGTACCACATCGCCCATGTCATGACCGTGCTTGTCATTGATCTGTTTGAAGTGATCAATGTCGATCAGCACCAGCGCCGTGGGGATCTCCCGCCGCCCCCCGCCTAGCTGACGCAGACGCTGAAGCACCCGCCGCCGGGTATAGAGATTGGTCAGGCTGTCGCGGTGGGCGGAGTGATAAAGGTTCATGTGCATCGACAGGTTGAAGCGCACCGACAATGCCGTGGCGTGCAGCAACAACGCCGTTGCGGTCAATGCGTTGGCTGCGCCAAACAGGTCCTGAACGTTTTCGCTGATGCTGAAGACCGGCACTTTGTTGCGCAGCAGGTACCCGCCCACGGTGACGATGAGCACGGCGGCGCTGAGGCAGCCTCTGCGCACCGGCGAGGAATGAAAGCCGAAGGCAATGATCGGCACAATGCAGAACACGTAGAGGTGGAAGTTGCTGTCCCAGCCGAGCACCCAGGTGGCGATGGCGGCGTGGGCGATGATTTCGATACAGATGAGCATGCCGGCGCAGCGATACAGCCGGCGTTTGATTGCCAGCAGACAGGCGATGTAAGCCGCGACGCTCGCCGCGTTGGTGACCCACATCACGGGCAGGTCCACGATCAGGAACAAACCCAGCAACAGCACGTGAATCGCGAACGCGATTTGCACGATCGGGATGATGTGTTTCCAGTATTCAACGGTGGCTTCCCGAGTGACCTGAGTGCGGTCATCGGCGGTGAGGGTATTCATCAGGCTGTCTCGGGAAAAATTATTACGGTGGTATAGAAGGTAGCCAAGGACAGCATCCGGGGTAACGCCATATCGCGACTGGGAATAACACTGATTCCAATTTAATCTGCTTGCAGACCTTTGAATTTTCGGCAATTTTGATGCTTAGGCATTTTGCCAGCATTTTATTTTCCGGCTGCATAAAACTAATCAAAAAGTGCGGAGGTCATTGAATTACGCGCAACACGTCTTGCGCTCTGCCAATGACCAAAGGAACTGCCACTATGATTCGCGATGACCGAGTTACACCTGCCGCCTACGACGATCCTGTCTACCGGGGGACTGCTGTTGCCCCCTTGCTCAAACGAATTTCCTGGGGCGCCATTCTGGCCGGTGTGGTACTCGCGCTGGTGGTCTCGCTGATGCTCAGCCTGCTGGGCACCGCCATCGGCAGCGCCAGCATCGATCCGCTGCAAGAAGCCGATCCGCTGGCGGGCATGGGCAAAGGCACCGGCATCTGGCTGGGTGTGAGTATGGTCATTTCCCTGTTCGTCGGGGGCTGGGCCGCCGGCCGGTTGGCCCATCGCGAAGGCGCCTTCCACGGCATTCTGGTCTGGGCCAGCGTTTCGCTGATCAGCGTTTACCTGGTGTCCAGCGCCGTGACCGGCGTTGTGCGTGGCGGTTTGAATCTGGCGGGCAGCGGCCTGTCGGCAGTGGGCAGCGGCATTGCGCAAGTGGCCCCGGCCGTTGGCGGCAAGATCCAGGAGCAGCTGCGCGCCCAAGGCATCGACTTCAATCTGGACGATATCCAGGGCGAAATCGAACAAGCCATGCGCCAGACCGGCAAGCCTGAGCTGGATCCGAACAAGGTCAAGCAGGACGTTGCTACCACCCAGGAAGACGCGAAAAACACCGCACAACGCAGCGCCGAAGCCCCACAACAGGCCGACGAGCAACTGAGCGGCCTGCTCGACCGTCTGAAAGCCAAGGGCGACCAGGCGTGGGACGCCGCTGACCGTCAGGCCTTCGTCAACCTGATCAAGGCCCGCGGCAACAAGACCGACGCCGAAGCCAACCAGATCGTCGATCAGGCCCAGGCCAGCTACCGCCAGGCGTACGCCAAGTACCAGGAGCTGAAAGCCCAAGCCGAGCAGAAAGCCCGTGAAGCGGCTGACGTTGCGGCGAAAAACATTTCCCGCGCCGCCTGGATCCTGCTGATCACCCTCGTGGTTTCTGCCCTCGTGGCAGCCGGTGCCGGTGCAATGGGTCGTCGTACCCAACCGGCTGCGAAGATCGTCGGCGCTGTCTAAGCGTCAGGTTCAAGCCCGCAAATGAAATGGCCCGATCGCAAGATCGGGCCATTTTTGTTTGCGCTGAGGGCGGGTCTACAAACCGCACCGTACGTCTGAAAACGCCGGTTCACGCCTGAGCCAGAATGCACCCCAGCAACCCCGGAAAGCGAATATCCAGCTCCTCGGTGCGCAGCGAATTCATGTGCGTGGTGCCGATGTTGCGCGTATGCACCAGGCCTGCGTCGCGCAGCACGCGGAAGTGGTGAGACATGCTGGACTTGGGCCGTCCGCCGTCGAGCTCGCCGCAGGTCGCCTCCGCCACCGTGGAAAGACAGCGAACGATTTCGAGGCGTACGGGGTCACTTAATGCGTAAAGCAAACGCTCAAGTGTGAGTTCGGTCGGTAACGGATGTTTGAAGGCGCGCATGCCGCGCATCATAGCGAGGGGTTTCATTCTTCGCCATATTTCGAATACTATCGAACAAGCGAATTCAATCATCAGGAGTATTTCATGTCTGCATTGTTCGAACCCTTCACGCTGAAGGACGTGACCCTGCGTAACCGCATTGCCATCCCTCCAATGTGCCAGTACACCGCAGACGACGGCGTCATCAACGAGTGGCACCACGTTCACCTCGCGAGCATGGCCCGCGGCGGTGCGGGCCTGGTGGTCGTCGAAGCCACTGCCGTCTCCCCTGAAGGCCGCATCACTCCGGGTTGCGCCGGCATCTGGAGCGACGAGCACGCCAAGGCGTTCATTCCTGCGGTGCAGGCGATCAAGGCAGCCGGCTCGGTCCCGGGCATCCAGATCGCCCACGCCGGTCGCAAGGCCAGCGCCAACCGTCCATGGGAAGGTGACGACCACATGGCCGCCGATGATGCCCGCGGCTGGCAGACCATCGCACCCTCGGCCATCGCCTTCGGCGCCAACCTGCCGAAAGTCCCCCAGGAAATGACCCTGGACGACATCGCCCGGGTCAAGCAGGACTTCGTCGACGCTGCACGCCGTGCCCGTGAAGTCGGCTTTGAGTGGATCGAGCTGCACTTCGCCCACGGTTACCTGGGCCAGAGCTTCTTCTCCGAACACTCCAACCAGCGCACCGATGCCTACGGTGGCAGCTTCGACAACCGCAGCCGCTTCCTGCTGGAAACCCTGGCCGCCGTGCGTGAAGTCTGGCCGGAAAACCTGCCCCTGACCGCGCGCTTCGGTGTGATCGAGTACGACGGCCGTGACGAGCAGACCCTCAGCGAATCCATCGAACTGGCGCGCCGCTTCAAGGCCGGCGGTCTTGATCTGCTCAGCGTCAGCGTCGGTTTCACCATCCCGGAAACCAACATCCCGTGGGGCCCGGCCTTCATGGGCCCGATCGCCGAACGCGTACGCCGTGAAGCCGATATCCCGGTGACCTCGGCGTGGGGTTTTGGCGATCCGAAACTGGCTCAGGCCGCCGTGCAGAACGGTCAGCTGGACCTGGTGTCGATCGGCCGGGCGCACCTGGCGGATCCGCACTGGGCTTATTTCGCCGCCAAAGAACTGGGCGTCGACAAAGCCTCGTGGACTCTGCCTGCGCCCTACGCGCACTGGCTGGAACGCTATCGTTAAGCGTCCCGCGTAAAAAAATGCCGCCCTTGAGGCGGCATTTTTATTTGTCGGCGGCACTGGTTACTATCCGCTGTCGGCCGCCTGTGGGTGCGCCCTGCCCGATTGAATTTCCTGCCAGGACCTGCCGATGATCAGAGAGTTGAAAACCTTCGTCTGCGTCGCGCGTCGAGGCACCTTTGCGGCGGCCGGGCGCGAGGTCGGGCTGACCCAATCGGCGGTGAGCGCGCAGATCAAGAACCTCGAAGACGCTCTTGGCGTCACCCTCTTTGATCGCACCGGCCGCGCCGCCACCCTCAACGCCGCCGGACAACGCGCCGTGGCACTGGCCGAAGAAATGCTGCAGCTGTTCGGGCGCATGGGCAGCCCCGACAGCGCCAATGACTTTCGCGGCGCGCTGCGCATCGGCGCCATCAGCACGGCGCAGACCGGCATCCTGCCGCAAGCCTTGGTGGCGCTGCGCAGCAAGGCGCCGTTCATCGAGGCCAGTCTGGTGCCTGGGGTTTCATTGAACCTGCTCAGTCAGGTGGACGCCGGCGAGCTCGATCTGGCGATCATGATCAAACCGCCATTCGCCCTGCCCAAAGAGCTGCACGCCGAGGTCCTCGCCAGAGAACCGTTCGTGCTGATCACGCCATCCGGCATGCAGGGCGACGACACTCGGCAGATCCTCAGCGACCATCCTTTCATTCGCTACGATCAGCGCTCGTTCGGCGGCCGCCGGGTCACGCAGTTCCTGCGCGAGCGCAAACTTGAGGTGCGGCAAACCCTGGAGCTCGATGAGCTGGACGCCATCGTCAAGATGGTGCGCGCCGGGTTGGGCGTGGCGCTGGTGCCCATGGCCGGGTTGTGGCTGGAGCATGCGGAGGACGTGCGGATCATCGACCTTGGTGAGCTGACCTTCTTCCGCGAGATCGTGCTGGTGAGCAAATACCTGCAGCGGCACACACCGCTGCTGGAATTGTTTCGCCGTTGCGTGATCGAGACGCTGGAACCACCCGCGCGCTAAGGGTGGTTCAGCGAATGGCTATTTGGCGAACAACTGACTCATGTCCTTGAACGCCTTGAATTCCAGCGCGTTGCCGCACGGATCGAACAGGAACATGGTGGCCTGCTCGCCCACCTGGCCCTGGAAGCGGATGTAGGGTTCGATCACAAACTTCGTTTCCCGGGCGCGCAGACGCTCGGCCAGCGCCTCCCATTCTTCCCAGTGCAAGATGATGCCGAAGTGCGGGACCGGTACGTCGTGGCCGTCCACTGCGTTGGAATGTACGGATTCCTGGGAAGTGGTCTTCGGGTGCTCATGGATGACCAGTTGATGACCGTAGAAATCGAAATCGACCCATTGCTCGCTGGAGCGGCCTTCGGAAAGACCAAATACGTCGCCGTAGAAGTGGCGCGCGGCGGCAAGATCATAGACGGGAATGGCGAGATGGAAGGGCGAGAGGCTCATGGGCGATCCTTGGGGCGGGAATGACAGGGCGGATTGTTGACCTTAATCGCACGCCGTAAAAGCGAATTATCCTTCTGCCGAGCCTCAACAATTTTGATCAATGGGGCCCTTGATACAGCGTTAATCATTCCAAAAACGAAGTTCTGGGAAATTTCATACAGGGCCAATGGAACTTTCGTAGTGGCGTTCTGCCCTACATCCGTTCGGGTGACATCTCTCCCCGGTTTTATTGACCTTTCTGGCTATCTCCACCATGAAAAAGCTACTGCTCGCTGCCCTGTGCCTGTCTTCTTTCGCCATGACCGCCAACGCCACCCAGATCTCCGGTGCATTGGGTGCCACCAGCCAAGGTGGCGTCACCGGCCGCGTTGCCCTGGGTTTCGACTGGGACAAGTCCTGGCTGGAAAGCTCCACCGGCAAGCTGACCGGCTATTGGGACCTGGGCTACACCTACTGGGAAGCAGGCAAACAGGCAGGCGCTCGCCACTCGGCGTCCTTTGCCCCAGTGTTCGTTTATGAGTTCGGCAGCGGTCCGGTGAAGCCCTATATCGAAGCCGGTGTGGGCGTTTCGTTGTTTACCGGTTCATCTGCGGGTGACCAGAAGTTCGGTTCCGCTTTCAACTTCGAAGACCGTCTCGGCGCCGGCCTGAAATTCGGCGACACCCAGCGCGTCGGCCTGCGCGTTACCCACTATTCAAACGCAGGGATCAAGGAGCCTAACGACGGGATCGAATCCTATGCGCTGGTCTACAGTCATGCGCTCTAAGGGATGAGGACTTAGCTGCGAGCTCGAGGCTTCAAGCTTCAAGCTTCAAGCTTCAAGCTTCAAGCTTCAAGCGCCATGCTTCGTGCTTGGGCCGCATAAGTCGAATGCCAGAGGGCTGCATTTTGCAGCCCTTTTTTTGGGCGTCTGCCCTGCTCCACTTCCTCACGTCCTCGCCCTCAGCCCTCCTCGCTTAGCACGGTTACATGACTCGCGGGCCGTACACCCAGGACCGATTGTCAGATTCCAGTCAAATAGAGGCCTGTTTTGCGCAGCAAGCCATTCATCTATCCCGCCGGCCGCCGATAGCCCGACTGACACACTGCAATCCTTTCCCTGCAATCGCTTGAAGGCCCTCAAGGCATGACCAAATCCCTGAAATTCAGCCATAAAATCCTGCTGGCGGCGTCGCTGGTGGTGATCGCCGCGTTTACCTTATTCACCCTCTACAACGATTATCTGCAACGCAACGCCATCCGGGATCAGTTAAGGGAAAGTCTGAACCAGATGGGCGAAAGTACGGCCGGCAATATCCAGAACTGGATGTCGGGACGCATCCTGCTGGTGGAAAACGTCGCCGAGGGCGCCGCCGTGTCGTCGCCCGAGGTGTTCAACCGGCTGCTCGGTCAGCCAACGCTGATCTCGACGTTCATGAGCATCTACCTGGGCAGAGCCGATGGTTCATTCGTGACGCAACCGCCTGATGACATGCCCGGCGATTACGACCCGCGCACCCGCCCGTGGTACACCGATGCACTGAAGGCCGGCAAGACCACCTTGACCGAGCCCTATCTGGACGCCGTGACCAAAGGCCTGATCGTGACCATCGCCACGCCGGTGAAAGGCCCTTCCGGCGTCGCCGGCGTTGCGGGCGGCGACCTGAGTCTGGAAGTGCTGGTGAAGATGATCAGCGCGCTGCGCCTGCAGAACGACGGCCATGCTTTCCTGGTCGACGCCAACGGCCGCATTCTCGTGCATCCGGACACCTCGCTGGTGATGAAAACCCTGGCCGAGGTCTACCCGAACGCTACGCCGCGCCTGTCCGAAGACGTCAGCGAAAGCGAGCACGCCGGCAAGACCGAAGTCGTCACCTTTGCTCACGTTGACGGTCTGCCGTCGGTCAACTGGTACGTCGGCATCGCGGTGGACAAGGCCCAGGCCTACGCCGCACTGGGCGATTTCCGTAACTCGGCGATCGTCGCCACGATCATCGCCGTGGTCCTGATCATTGCGCTGCTGGGCGTGTTGCTCAGCGTGCTGATGCGTCCGCTGAACACCATGGGCCGCGCCATGCACGACATCGCGGCAGGTGAAGGCGATCTCACCAAGCGCCTGGAAATCCTCAGCCAGGACGAATTCGGCTACCTGGGCAACGGCTTCAACCTGTTCGTGGAGCGGATCCATGACTCCATGCGCGAAGTGGCCTCCTCCACCGTGCAGCTCAACGAAGTCGCGCTGCGCGTGGTCAGCGCGTCGAACTCCTCGATGTTGAACTCCGATCAGCAGGCCAACCGTACCAGCAGTGTCGCGGCGGCCATCAACGAGCTGGGCGCTGCGGCGCAGGAGATCGCGCAGAACGCCGCCATGGCGTCCGGGCATTCCAGCGATGCGCGCAATATGGCGTCCAGTGGTCAGGCCGTGGTCGGTCAGAACATTCAGGCGATGAACCGTTTGTCGACACGCATCAGCGGCGCCAGCGAGCAGATCGAGCAGCTCAACACCAAGACCGCCAACATCGGGCAGATTCTGGAAGTCATCACCGGCATCTCCCAGCAGACCAACCTGCTGGCGCTCAACGCTGCCATTGAGGCGGCGCGCGCCGGGGAAGCCGGGCGCGGGTTTGCCGTGGTCGCTGACGAGGTCCGCAGCCTGGCCCACCGCACTCAGGAATCGGCAAGCCAGGTGCAGAAAATGATCGAGGAGCTGCAGCACGGCGCCCGTGAAGCGGTGGCGATCATGAACGACAGCCAGCGCGAGAGCCATGAAAGCGTCAGCATCGCCAATCAGGCCGGCACCAGCCTGGAAAGCGTGACCGTGCGTATTGGCGAGATTGACGCGATGAACCAGTCGGTCGCCACCGCCACCGAGGAGCAGACTTCGGTGGTCGAGGCGATCAACGTCGACATCACCGAAATCAACACACTGAACCAGGAAGGCGTGGAAAACCTTCAGGCCACGTTGCGCGCCTGTTCCGACCTGGAACGTCAGTCGGTGCGTTTGACGCAGCTGGTGGGCAGTTTCCGTATCTGAGGCAAGACGGAGCGCTGTTCATCGCAAACCTGACGCTTGATCGGTCAGTCCTTGCGAAAACAGCGCGCCGACGAAATGATGGCACTAAGGCATCACTCATGATGTCCTAGTCCGGTAACCCATCTCTTTGGTGCAACATGCTTTCCTTTGTCATCGATCGACCTGGCCCCCATGACGCGCAACTTCTCGCCGAGGTCGATCGCACCATCGCATCGCGTTTTCGCAGCCTGCGTTTCAGCACTGAGCTGGAACAGCGCTACGAGGCCGAAACGCTTGAGCAACGCCGCCAGTTTCTGTCCGCCGTGGGCATCGGCGGCATCCTCATCTACAACCTGTTCATGGTCAGCGACTGGCTCAGTCTGAACGACATGTTTACCTACGTGGCGCTGGCCCGTGTCTGCCTGATGACGCCGATCTTTATGATTCTGCTGATCATCGCGCGGCGCGCCAGCACCCGACGCATTGTGGAAGCGACGGCAGCCATCGGCACCGTGACGTGTTCGGTGATGCCGCTGATAGCGATGATCTACAGCGAAAGTCCGTTCCGCTTGCACTATCAGCTGGGGATGCTGCTGATCATGGTGTATTGCACGGTGATCCAGCAGGTGCCGGTGCGCTGCGCGGCGGTGGCCATGGCCTGCATGCTGGTCATTCAGCTGGTGACCACTTACCTCGCTGAGTTCGCCGACTTTCAGATCTGGCAAGCCAATGCGCTGTTGTTCTTCTCCACCGCGGCGTTGCTGATGATGGCGTCGTGGTTTCTGGAACACGGAAGCCGCTTGAGTTATCTGTTTGCGTTGCGCGGGCAGTTGCTGCGAGCGCAACTGGTGGAACTGGCGCGCATCGATTCGCTGACGCAATTGTTCAACCGGCGTTTTCAGGGCGAGGTGCTGGCCTCCCTGTGGAGCCGCGCAACGCAGACCCCCACGAACGTCGCGGTCATCCTGCTGGACATCGATCACTTCAAATCCTACAACGACAACTACGGGCACCTGCAGGGCGACACCTGCTTGCGGTTGCTGAGTGGCGTGATCCAGCGCACGGCGCAGAAAGCCGACGCCCTGACCTTTCGCTTCGGCGGCGAGGAAATCATGGTGCTCATGACCCACGCCCACCCGGCTCAGGCCAGGGCCCTGGCAGAAAACCTGCGTGCTGCGGTTGCCGCGCTGAACGTGCCTCACCCGGTGCTGGGCGACGGCGCCAGGGTCACCATCAGCTTGGGCGTCGCCATCGCCAGCGCACCTCAGACCAGCGCCGAAGCGCTCATCGCCATGGCCGACAAGGCGCTCTATGCCGCCAAGGGCGAAGGCCGCGACTGCCTGCGCTGCGCCCCCGCTGAAGTGGCCTAGTAGGCCCGCTAACCCATAATAGGACCGGCTAACGCGAACTTTGCGGGACCGGCTTTAGCCGGGAAGGCGTTGGTGGTCACACTGCAGAATCCAGGGTGCCCACACGGGCCTCTTCCCGGCTGAAGCCGGTCCTGTCAAGCGATCTTCATCGCTCGCAGATCCTCATCTCTCCAACAGTGCCAGAAAAGCATATCCCTCCAAACGTCAATTACGTGACACCAACAACCACCAAAATGTGCCGATCGTCACAAAACGACGGTTTTCCGACATACGGCGACAACTTTTCCGTTCAGGTGGGTCATACCTGCTGCAGTGCCGATTGGAAATTGGCACGCAGCGTGACCTCAGCCTGTGACCGGAGATAAGTACATGATTTTTAACGTCCAAAATTTTGGCGCCAAGGGAGATGGCGTCTCTGACGACACCGCGGCCATCCAACAAGCGATTGATGCAGCTGCGGCGGCGGGTGGAGGACAAGTCTATGTACCCCCCGGGACCTACATCGTGTCAGGCGGCGAGGAACCGTCCGACGGCTGCCTCATGCTCAAGAGCAACGTCTACATGTACGGCGACGGCATGGGCGTCTCCAACATCAAGGTCGCGGACGGTTCGGACACGAAAATCACCGGCGTCATCCGCTCCGCCTACGGCGAAGAGACCCACGACTTCGGGCTGAGCAATCTGACCATCGACGGCAACCGGGACAACACCACCGGCAAGATCGACGGCTGGTTCAACGGCTACATCCCGGGCAAGGAAGGTTACGACTCCAACGTCACCCTCGATGGCGTGGAAATCAAGGACTGCTCCGGTTACGGCTTTGACCCCCACGAACAGACCGTGAACATGGTCATCAAGAACAGCGTGTCCCACGGCAACGGCCTGGACGGCTTTGTCGCTGACTTCCTCAGCGACAGCACCTTCGAAAACAACATCGCCTACGACAACGATCGCCACGGTTTCAACGTGGTCACCAGCAGCCACGATTTCACCCTCAGCAACAACGTCGCCTACGGCAACGGCGGTGGCGGCATCGTCGTGCAGCGCGGCAGCGAGAACATCCCTTCGCCGAACAACATCACCATCACCGGCGGTGAGGTCTATGGCAACGGCGCCGAAGGCGTGCTGATCAAGCTGTCCAGCGAGGTCACCATGACCGGCGTCGACATCCACGACAACGCCAGCGCCGGCGTTCGCATCTACGGCAGCAACAACGTCGACGTTATCAACAACACCCTGAGCAACAACTCACTGGGCGGCGGCGTACCGGAAATCATCATTCAGTCCTACGACGACACCAAGGGCGTTTCCGGCAAGTATTACAACGGCAGTGACAACACCGTTCAGGGCAACACCATCAACGGCAGCGCCCTGTCGACCTATGGCGTGGCCGAGCGCAACGAAGACGGCACCGACCGCAACGCCATCATCGGCAACACCATCACCCATACCACCAAGGGCGACACCCTGGTGTATGGCGATGGCAGCTACGTCAGCGCGACCGTGCCCGTGGTGGCCGTCCAAGGCACTGACGGCAACGACACCCTGCTGGGCAGCGACGCCAACGAGATCTTCTACGCCGGCGCGGGCAATGACACCGTAAACGGCGGTGGCGGCAGCGACATCCTCATCGGCGGCGCCGGGGTCGACAAGCTCACCGGCGGCGCGGGCGCGGACATCTTCCGCTTCACCAGCGAGTCCGACAGCTACCGCACCGCGACCACCAGCTTCGACGACACCATCACCGACTTCGACCCG
Organism: Pseudomonas sp. HP_12; assembly: GCF_055283955.1. Taxonomy (NCBI): domain Bacteria; kingdom Pseudomonadati; phylum Pseudomonadota; class Gammaproteobacteria; order Pseudomonadales; family Pseudomonadaceae; genus Pseudomonas; species Pseudomonas sp. HP_12. The sequence continues at coordinate 62,087 of NZ_JBTOQG010000059.1, read as the reverse complement.
ACCCAGGACAAGATCGACCTCGCCGGTCTGGGCTTCACCGGGCTGGGCAACGGCCGTGGCGGCACCCTGCAGATCAGCTACAGCGCCAGCAACGACCGCACTTACATCAAGGATTACGATGCCGACGCCAACGGCAATCGCTTCGAGCTGATCCTCGCCGGGAATCTGGTCAGCGCACTGACCGCCGACAACTTCATCTTCAACCGCACCCTCACCGGCACCACCGGCAACGACTCGCTGCAGGGCACTGACGGGGCCGACACGCTGCTGGGTCTGGCCGGCAACGACAGCCTGGCGGGCGGCGCCGGGGACGATCGTCTCGACGGCGGCGCGGGGCAGGACACCCTGAGTGGCGGCGCTGGCGCTGACACCTTTGTGTTTTCCAGCCGCACCGACAGCTACCGCAACTACAATGCCGGCGGCGCCAACCTCGGCGACGTGATCACCGATTTCGACGTCACCGCCGACAAGATCGACCTCTCCAAGCTGGGCTTCACGGGCCTGGCCGACGGCATGAACAACACCGTGTACGCGGTGCTCAACGACGCCGGCGACAAGACTTACATCAAATCGCTGACCGCCGATGCCGAGGGCAACCGCTTTGAAGTGGCGCTCGTGGGCAACTACCTCGACAAACTGACCAGCGCCAACTTCGTGTTCGCCACCGCCCCGACGGTCAATCAGGCGCCCGTCGTCGCCAACCCGCTGCTGGATCAGAACGCCACCGAAAACACGCCGTTCAGCTACGTCGTGCCCGGCACCAGCTTCACCGATCCGGACAACGACACCCTCAGCTACAGCGCGACCCTGGCCGACGGCACAGCGCTGCCGAGCTGGCTGATCTTCGACGCCGCGACCCGCACCTTCAGCGGCACCCCGGGCAATACGGCATCGGGTACCTACGCGATCAAGATCACCGCGAGCGACGCCAGCAACGCCACCGTCAGCGACAGCTTCACCCTTGCCGTGCAGGACGTGCCGGTAACGCCGGGCGTGGTCAACGGCACGCCGGGCAACGACACGCTGACCGGCACCACCGGCAACGACCAGATCTTCGGCGGCGCGGGCAATGACACCCTGAACGGCGGCGACGGCAACGACGTCCTCATCGGTGGCGCCGGTGCCGACAAACTCACCGGCGGTGCGGGGGCGGACGTGTTCCGCTTCACCTCCACCCAGGACAGTTACCGCACGGCGACCACCAGCGCCAGCGACCAGATTCTCGATTTCGATGTCGCCGCCGACAAGATCGACGTCTCGGCGCTGGGCTACAGCGGCCTGGGCAACGGCCTCAACGGCACACTGCAGGTGTCCTACAACGCCAGCACCAACCGCACCTACGTCAAAGACAATGTCGCGGACGCCAGCGGCAATCGTTTCGAGCTGTCACTCGCGGGCAACCTGGCCGGCAGCCTCAACGCCAGCCACTTCGTCTTCGCCAGCCAGAACCTGCCGCCCAACGTGGCGCCGGTGGTGGTGATTCCGCTGCTGGACCAGAACGCGACGGAAAACTCGCCGTTCACCTACGCGGTCACCAGCAACAGCTTCTCCGACGCCAACAACGACGCGCTGACCTACACCGCGACCCTGGCCGATGGCAGTGCCCTGCCCGACTGGCTCAGCTTTGACAGCACCCGCCTGACCTTCAGCGGCACGCCGACCAGCACCGCCTCCGGCAACTACACGCTGCTGATCAAGGCCACCGACCCGTCGGGCGCGTCAGTTAGTGACAGCTTCGCCCTGGCCGTGGCCGATGCGCCGGCCAGCACCATCACCGGCACCGACAACGGCGAAGCGATCGCTGGCACTGCCGGCGCCGACCTGATCCTCGGCCTGGGCGGCAACGACACCATTCGCGCCGGCGCAGGGCCGGACATCATCGACGGCGGCGCGGGTCGCGACTCGCTGTACGGCGGCGACGGCGCGGATACCTTCCGCTACACCAGCGTCCAGGACAGCTACCGCGACTACAACACCGGCGGTGTCACCGCCACTGACACGATCTACGATTTCACCCACGGCGTGGACAAGATCGACGTCTCCGCCCTGGGCTTCCTCGGCCTGGGCGATGGCAGCAACGGCACGCTGTACCTGAGCCTCAACGCCGCTGGCGACAAAACCTACATCAAATCCAGCGTGCCCGATGCTGACGGTCACCGCTTCGAGATCGCCTTGAGCGGCAACTACATGAACACCCTCACCGCCGACGACTTCGTGTTCGGCGCACGGGCCGATCAGGACATTCTGTTCCTGCCGACCCTCGGCCAGTCCAACGCACGTCTGCTGCGCATGACCGAAGACGACAGCCAGTCCGGCACCACCATGCTGGTGGACGGTTTGAGCAAATACACCACCTACGACGTGCGCAGCCAGTTCAATGACGCCGACGGCAATGGCATCGACATCGCGGTGGGCGGCAGCACGGTCAACGGCCTGTCGACCCTCGGCCCTGAAGAGCTGAAGCTGTGCTGGTGGCTGACCGACACCGACCAACCGGGCCCGGCCCTGTTGCGCGCAGTGGCCTTGTTGAACGACCAGCTCACCGAGCTGAAAGCGGTCGACAACGTGACCATGGGCATCATCTGGGGCCAGGGCGAAGAAGCGGCGCAGGAAATCGCCCGCGCTTCGGACAAGGATGCTGCGGCGGCGGCGTACAAGGCGGCGACCTTGTCGGTGTTCGATTACCTGCACGCGCAGTTCGGCAACTTCAACGTGTACATGATGGAAACCGGTCACTACGACCAGGACGCGGCCCGCGCCCGCGGCTTCTCGGAAGAGAAGATCGCCGGCATCGTCGAAGGTGTCGGCTATGTCCGCGCCACCCAGGAAGCGATCGCCGCCCAGCGTGACGATGTGAAGATTGCGGTGGATTACACCGACCTGCCCCTGCGCCACGAAGTCGACCCGCTGGTCTACCCTGACGACGTCTGGCACTTGCACGAAGAGTCGGCCGAAATCGTCGGTCAGCGTCTGGCCGACTACATCGCCGACGACCTGGGATTCCACGGTGACCCGAGCGACAACAACAGCGTGCAGGCCATCTTCGACGGCGCACAGAACGAAGGCGGCATGATCTTCGGCACCGACCAGGACGACACCCTGGTGGGTTCGTCCGGCAACGATACGCTGGACGGCGACCTCGGCGCCGACAGCATGACGGGCGGCGACGGCAATGACATTTACATCGTCGACAACGCCTTCGACAGCGTCACCGAAAGCAGCGACTCGCCGTCGCAGATCGACACCGTGCAGGCGTCGGTCAGCTGGACCCTCGGCGCGAACCTGGAAAACCTGGTGCTCACCGGTGTTTCAGCCATCGACGGCAACGGCAACGAGCTGCGCAACTTCATCACCGGCAACGCGGCCGCCAACGTGATTGATGGCGCCGGCGGTGCCGACAGCATGAGCGGCGGCAATGGCAACGACACGTACTACGTCGACAACAGCGGCGACAGCGTGATCGAAACCAACGCCGATCGCGTCTCCGGCGGCATCGACAGCGTGCACAGCACCCTGGCGACGTTCACCCTCGGCGCCAACGTGGAAAACCTGTACATCGACAGCCTCGATGCGGCCAACGGCATCGGTAACGCGCTGGACAACGTGCTGTTCGCCGGCAGCGGCAACAACGTGCTGGACGGGCGGGACGGTAACGACACCGTGTCTTACGTTGGCGCGCAGGCAGGCATCACCGCCACGCTGTCGACCTCGGCCCAGCAGAACACTGGCGGCTCCGGCCTGGACACGCTGAAGAGCGTCGAGAACCTGATCGGCAGCGCCTTCGCCGACAGCCTGACCGGCAACAGCGGCGTCAACGTGCTTAACGGCGGCGCCGGCGATGACACGCTGATCGGCGGCTCGGGCAACGATCGTTTGATCGGCGGCGCGGGTACCGATTCGCTCACCGGCGGCACCGGGGCCGACACTTACGTGTTCGACTCTGTCGCCGACATGGGTGTCGGTGCGCTGCGCGACGTGATCAACGGCTTCAAGAGCGCCGAAGGCGACTTGCTCGACTTCAGCGCCCTGGACGCCAATCCACAGACGCCGGGCATCGACGCGTTTACCTTCATTGGCAGCAACGCCTTTGACAGCAACGACGCCACCGGGCAACTGCGCTTCGCCGACGGGATCCTCTACGGCAGCATCAACGCCGACGCGACCCCGGACTTCGAAATCCAGCTGGTCGGCGTCAAGGAGCTGCACGTCACTGACCTCGTTGCCTGATTGATCGCGTAAACACAAAAACGGCCTCCGCAATGGAGGCCGTTTTTTTTGATGGATAGCGCAGCTGCCGGCCCCTTCCCGGCTAACGCCGGTCCCACTGAAAGCATCCCGTGCATCCAATGTGACTGACTGAAACCCGAACGATGGGATTGCATATCCCCTGTGGGACCGGCTTCAGCCGGGAAGGCGTCAGATGCCACACCCAAAATCCGCTGCGTACTCAATGGCCTCTTCCCGGCTAAAGCCAGTCCCACTAAAAGCATCCCGTGCATCCAGTGTCACTGACTGAAACCCGAACGGTGGGACCAGCTTCAGCCGGGAAGGCGTCGGATGCCACAACACAAAATCCGCTGCGTACTCAATGGCCCCTTCCCGGCTGAAGCCGGTCCCACTAAAAGCATCGCGTGCATCCAGTGTCACTGACTGAAACCCGAAGGATGGGATTGCATATCCCCTGTGGGACCGGCTTCAGCCGGGAAGGCGTCGGATGCCACACCGCAAATTTTATGGCGCACACACTGGCCTCTTCCCGGCTAAAGCCGGTCCCACTAAAAGCATCGCGTGCGTCCAATATGGCTGGCGAGAACCCGGACACCGGCACCGCAGATCCCGTACGTCGGGGACAGATTAATTTACGGTGAAGCGCTGTAAATAAATCAGTCCCCTTAAACACACATACTGGCCTCTTCCCGGCTAAAGCCGGTCCCACTAAAAGCATCGCGTGCGTCCAATGCGGCTGGCGAAAACCCGGACACCGGCACCGCAGATCCCGTACGTCGGGGACAGATTAATTTACGGTGAAGCGCTGTAAATAAATCAGTCCCCTTAAACAAGTCCCACTAAGTGCATCGCGTGCATCCAATATGATTGGCTCAAACCCGGACGGTGGGACCGGCTGTAGCCGGGAATGATGGTTATGCGCGCAGCAAACTCCCGGGGTTACTGCGGTTCATGTGGGAGTGAGCCTGCTCACGAAGACGGCATTCCAGCCGCTGAATGTTTGAAAGGGGACTGATTTATTTACAACGCTTCACCGTAAATTAATCTGTCCCCGTGCCACTAAGAATGCGGACTGTGGGACCGGCTTCAGCCGGGAAGGCGTCAGACGCCACACCACAACATGGCCCTGGCCCCTAAAAATCCATCAACCCTTATCCGCGGAAAACACCGGCTCCCCCAGATTCAGCATCAGGCGGTTGGCCCAGGCGAAAATTGAGATGGCGTGTATCAGGTCCAGCACCTGCCCATCGTCCAGGCCCTGTTCGCGCAACGCCTTGATGTGGGTGGCATCGATCGAGGCCGGGGCCAGTGTCAGGTCTATCGCAAAGCGCACGATGGCTTTTTCCCGTGCGTTGGTGCCCGCGGTGGCAGGGTCGGCGAAGACCTTGCGGATCACGTCGTTGCGCTTGGCCAACTGCTCAAACCGCTGGGCATGCACCGAGGCGCAGTACACGCAGCGGTTGACGCACGAAACCACGGTGCTCGCCAGTTCACGTTCGGCTCGGGACAGCCCGCCCGGGGCGTACATGATGGCGTTGAAGGCCTGGGAACGCTGGCGAAGAATGTCCGGGTGATGGGCCAGGGTCAGGTAATAGTCAGAGGTCTTCGCCTGGGGATGGCTCTCTTCGAGCACCGCGATCTGCTCGGGGGTGGCGCTGTTCAGATCAACCATCGGCAGCCAGGCCTTCCAGCCCAGCACCTCGTTGGTGAATCCATTGTCGCGAATCGGCTCGCTCATCACGCTTCTCCAGCAGAAAGCAGTGCACCCAGCCCTGCGGCCAGACGCACCTGATAGGACATGAACGCAACCAGCTGCGCCAGCACGACGATTTCCTCAGTGCTCAGCCCGACATTGTGCAGCGCCTGCAACGCCGCCTGGTCGCCATGCACTGGCGACTCGATCAATGTCCGGGTGAATTCCAGAATGCCGCGCAATCGAGGGTCGCTCAGCTCATCCAGCGAACCGGAGTCAATGCTCGCCACGCTCAACGCGTCCACACGCTGGGCGTGCAACTGCGCCAGATAGTGCGCGGCCAGCGTTGGGTGCGGGGTCAGATGGGCGGCGTAATAGGCCACCCACAGGCGTTCGGTCAGCGACAGATTGCCCGGCAGTTCAGGGGCAAAAAACAAATCCTGACTGCCCTGGGTGGCCGAGGCGACCTTGTCGCGGGCATGGCGAACAGTGTGAAGCGTCGAGCCCGGCTGAATACCGAGCAGACCATCAAGCACATCGGGCTCAGTGCCCGGCACAGTGTCCAGCGGGTGAGAGGCGTTCAATGACATGACGTTTCCTGACAGTAAGTGGGACGTCGTCCCCGCCGCGCACCTGTGTCGCCGCGGGGACATGCAGAATCAAGGTTGCTCGGTGACCATGGTCGCGGCGGTGCGGTCGCTCACCAGCGGCTCGACTTTCAGGCCCTTACGCGCCGCCCAGATGTTCTGGTAATGAAACAGCGGGATGATGCCGACGTCGTCGCTGACCACCTTCACTGAGTCCTCCAGAATCTGCCGGCGCTTGGCTTCGTCGAATTCGGCGGTTGAATCGACCAGCGCCTTGTCCACCAGCGGGTTGCTGTAATGACCCCAGTTCGAAGCGCCCTGCCCCTTGGCGCTGTCGACGGTGGTGAGAATGTTGGTCAGCGCGTAGGCCGCTTCGCCGGTGCCGTTGCCCCAGGCGATGACACTGATCGCCAGTTCATTCTTGTTGGCCTTGCCGGCATACACCGCCCACGGCAGCACTTCGAGCTGCACCTTGACGCCGATCCGCGACCAGAACTGCGCCACCGCCTGCATCGCTTCCGGCGCCTGCGGGTAACGGTCGCCCGGCACGTGGACGGTCAGCTGAAAGCCTTCGGGAAAGCCGGCCTGGGCCAGCAGATCTTTGGCCTGCTTGACGTCGTAGGGGATGTTTTTCACCTGCGGGTTGTAGCCGAAGGTGTTGGCCGGCATCCACTGATTGGCCTCGGTCACGGTGCCTTGCATGATGCGTTCGTCGATGGCCTGGCGGTTGATCGCCAGGGACAGCGCCTTGCGCACGCGTACGTCACGCAGCGGGTTCTCGGCCAGCGGCTTGCCGGCGTTGTCGCGGATGAACTCGTTAGGCCCTTCGCGGAAACTCGGCTGAATGATCAGCGCACGCAGGCCCTGATAGGCAAACACGTTGACGCTCGGGGTCTTGCGCAACCGCTCCACGTCCGTCGGCGAAACCTTGTCGATCACGTCGACGTCGCCGGCCAGAAGCGCGGCCGTGCGGTTCGCGGCGTTGGCGATAAAGCGAAAATCGACCTTGTCCCAGGTCGGCTTGCCGCCCCAGTAACTGTCGTTGCGCGCGAAGATCGTCCGGTCACCCGGCACGTAGGAGACGAAGCGATACGGCCCGGTGCCGATCATCGCCTTGCCGGCGTTGTAATCGGCACTGCTGGCGTTCGCCCCGGCATGGCGGCTGACGATGTAGATCGAGTCGACGTCAGGCAGCAGATTGGCGTTCGGCGTGCGGGTTTTGATGATCAGCGTGTGGGCGTCCTTCGCGCTGACCGACTCGACCGTGCGCATGGCGCCGGCGTACGACGCCACACTGCCGGGCACGTTGCGCGCGCGCTCGAAGGAGAACACGAAATCATCGGCGGTCAGCGGCGTGCCGTCCTGCCATTTGACGTCATCGCGCAGGTCGAACTGCCAGGTGGTCGGGTCCACGACTTTCCAGCTCTTGGCCAGGCCCGGCAGGGTCTTGTCATCGTGGCGATTGACCAGGGATTCGAAGGCGTGCAGCGCCACCGAGCGGTCGCCGGCGTAGTTGTTCAGTTGCGGGTCGAGGGACGAGACCGGGTCGGCGTAACCGATCCGCAGATCCTGGGCCGAGACACCCCCGGCGGCCAGCAGCAGTGCCGTGGCGATCAGTGAGCGAACACGTGGTTGCATGGGAGATTCCTTGTACGCAATGGCTGGGATTCAGGACGCGCTTCGAGGGGCGCGCTCATGACAGATCGTTGAGGTGACAAGCACTCAGGTGGTTCGGCGAAACCTCCCTCAGGGCCGGAACTTCCTCGCGGCAGCGCGCCGTGGCATGCGGGCAGCGAGGGTGGAAATGACACCCGGCAGGCGGGTTCAGCGGGCTGGGGATTTCCCCTTTGATCGCGTCATAACGGGTACTGCGCACATCGAAACGCGGGATCTGCGCCAACAGCGCCTGGGTGTAGGGATGATTGGCGCGGGCGAACAGGTCATCGACCGAGGCGCTTTCCACCACCCGGCCGAGGTACATGACCACCACGCGATCGCACAGGTGCTCGACCACGCCCAGGTCATGGCTGATGAACAGATAGGTCAGCCCCAGTTCGTCGCGCAGGTCCATGAACAGATTGAGGATCTGCGCCTGAATCGACACGTCCAGCGCCGCCACGGACTCGTCGCACACCAGCAACTCAGGCTGCACCGCCAGCGCCCGGGCGATGCCGATGCGCTGGCGCTGGCCGCCGCTGAACTGGTGCGGATAACGCTGGCGCAGTTGCGGGCTGAGCCCGGCGCGCTGCAATTGCGCGCTGACGTAATCGTCGAAACCGGCCTTATCAGTCAGACCGTGCAACAGCGCGCCCTCGCCGACGATGCGGTCCACCCGCAGGCGCGGGTTCAGGCTCGACGACGGGTCCTGGAAAATCATCTGCACTTTCAAGCGTACGGCGTGGCGCTCTTGCGGGGTCAGGCTGTCCCGCGCCTGACCGTCCACCAGCGCGGTGCCCGACGACACCGGCAACAGCCCCGCGACCATGCGACCGAGGGAGGACTTGCCGCAGCCGGACTCGCCAACCAGCCCCACCACTTCGCCGCGCTGAATGCGCAGATCCACCTTGTCGACGGCGTGGGTGACCGGCCGTGGACGGGTAACGTGCAGGCGTTGCAGAAGGCGCTGAACGGAGCTGTCCGCCGCTGTGCCGAAGGTCTTGCTGACCTGGCGCAGCTCGATGAGCGGGGTTGATTCACTGCGCATCGGCGGCTCCGGGATGAAAACAACGGACGGTCTGGCCGGGCGCAATCTCGCGCTCGGCCGGTTCTTCAGCGCAGACCGACGAGGCGCGCGAGCAGCGCGCGGCAAAGGCGCAACCGGTCGGCATCGACAGCAGATCCGGGGCCATGCCGGGGATCTGCCGCAGGCGCTGGCCGCGCTTGTTGCGGCTCGGCAGGCTGTCGATCAGGCCCTGGGTGTAAGGGTGTTGCGGACGGTCGAGCACATCGGCCACCGAACCCTGCTCGACGATGCGCCCGGCGTACATCACCGCCACGTCATCGGCCAGGCCGGCGACCACCGACAGGTCATGGGTGATCCAGATCAGCGAGGTGCCCTGCTCCCGCACCAGCTTCTGCACCTCGCTGAGGATCTGCGCCTGAATGGTCACGTCCAGCGCCGTGGTCGGTTCGTCGGCGATGATCAAGTCCGGGGCATGCAGTAGCGCAATGGCAATCGCCACCCGCTGACGCATGCCGCCGGACAGTTGGTGCGGGTAGGCACGCAGGCGTTCTTCCGGGCTGGGAATGCCCATCAGCGCCAGGGTACGACCGGCATGGGCGCGGGCTTCGCGTTTGCTGACGGTACGATGGGCGCGCACGGCCTCGATCATTTGCGTGTCGACCCGCAGCACCGGGTTCAGGGTCATCATCGGGTCCTGAAAAATCATGGCGATGCGGTTGCCCTGCAATTCCCGCAAGCCGGCTGCGCTGAGCTGGGTCAGGTCACGCCCCTTGAAGAGCACCTGACCGCCGCTGATCCGGCCGGGCCCATCGACCAGGCCAAGGATGGAAAAGCCGGTCACGGACTTGCCCGAACCGGACTCCCCCACCAGACCGAGAATGCGCCCCGGCGCGACCCGCAATGACACGTCGCGCACTGCCGGCAACACGCCCGCGCGGGTGTAGAAAGAGGTGCATAGATTGCGCACTTCCAGCGTTGGCGTTTGTGTGGGCGTGGACATGGTCGCCGCGTTGCGTTCAGGCAGGCTCATCGCAACAACCTCGGGTTGAGGACATCGCGCAAACGATCGCCCACCAGATTGATAGCGACGATGGTGATCAACAGCGCCAGGCCGGGAAACAGGCTGATCCAGTACTCGTTGCTGAGCATGTATTGAAAGCCGTTGGCGATCAGCAACCCCAGTGAAGGCTCGGTGACCGGCACGCCCAGGCCGAGAAATGACAGGGTCGCTTCCAGGGTAATCGCCCGGGCAATCTGCAGCGCGCCGATGACGATCAGCGGCGGCAGGCAGTTGGGCAGAATGTGGCCGACGACAATGCGCCACGGTCGGATGCCCTGGCCGCGGGCGGCATCCACGTATTCGCGGCGGCTTTCGGTCAGGGCCTGACCCCGCGCCGTGCGGGCGTAATACGCCCATTCCAGCAGGATCAGCGTGAGCATCACGTTGCCCACGCCCTTGCCCAGCCACGCCAGAATCATCAGCGCCATGAGAATCACCGGGAACGACAGCAGCAGGTCGACCAGGCGCATCAGCAAGGCGTCGAGCCAGCCGCCGACGTAAGCCGAGACCAGCCCGACCAGGGTGCCGATGACCGCCGCGATCAGCGCCGAACCGATGCCGACCCACAGGCTGATGCGCAGGCCATACAGGATCGCCGACACCAGATCGCGGCCCTGTCCGTCAGTGCCCAGCCAATAGGTGTAACCGCTGTCCATATTGGCGCTGCCGGGTGCGAGCCGCGCATCCAGCACGTTCAGTTGCATGAGGTCGTAGGGGTTTTGCACCACGATCCATGGCGCCAGCACCGCCACCAGCACGATCAGCACAAGCACCAGCAAGCCAACGACGGCAGTGGGCGAACTGATGAATTCGAGGACGACCCGGCGCCAGGGTGATTGCGCCTGCAGGCCAACGTGGGACGGGACCGGTTTGGAAGCGGCGTTCATCGCGAGCCCTCCACACGAACCCGGGGATCGAGCAGGTAATACAGGCCATCGACGATCAGGTTAAGCACCACGAATATCACCACCACGACCATCAGATAAGCCACCACCACCGGGCGATCCAGCATGTTGATGCTGTCCAGAATCAGCTTGCCGGCACCGGGCCAGGAAAAAATGCTCTCGGTGACCACGGCGTAGGCGATGGTCGAGCCCAGTTCCATGGCCAGCACCGTCACCACCGGAATCATGGTGTTGCGCATGACGTGCATGCACATCACCCGCATCGGCGAGAGGCCTTTGGCCCGGGCGAATTTGACGAACTCCTGGGGCAGCACTTCGCGCACACCGGCGCGGGTCAGACGCAGCACCAGCGAGATTTTGAACAGCGCCAGATTCAACGCCGGCAGCAGCAGGTGTTGCAGGCCGTCGAGGGTCAGCCACGACCACTGCACGCCAAACAGCTCGCGGGTTTCACCGCGACCGCTGGCCGGCAGCCAGCCGAGCTTGATGGAGAACAGCATGATCATCATCAGCGCGACCCAGAACGCCGGCAGCGAGAAGCCGACGATGCTGGCGGCCATCATCATTCGCGACAGCGGGTGATCCGGGAAGGTGCCGGCAAACATGCCCAGGGGCCCGAAGTCTACACGGTGAGGCGAAAACGGCGCGAGGTCCTCTACCCGACCCTCGGCGCCGGTGCCCGTCCTTGTACGATCCTGACTTCAGTGATCGTCATTTGAGTACAGATCCCGGCCATTCATCCGCCACGGGTGTCGATCATCGACTGCCCTGCAACTCGATGGAATTTTCGCGAACCGCCTCCCTCTGAACCTACATATCAAGAAAAGTCAGCAGGCTACCCATGACCTCTTTACAGCTTCTTTCCGAGCGTTCTGCCACGGCGCACTTATCCAACGGCGCCCACCACTCGCTTTACTCCCGTCTGCTGCGCGGACAGGTGGAAGCCGAGCGGGACAACGCCCGTGATTTCCTTCAGGAGCAACTGGATGTCGCGAAGATGCTGCCGTCAAACCTGCCTGATGACCTGAATGATCTGTCGGCATGGGTGGCCAATAACAGTCATTCAGTGGCCGAGCAATATCGCGTCTATCTCGAGGAACGCCGCGCCGGCGGGCCCCGCAAGTTCTTCACCAACAAAGCTCACGCCCTGTTCTTCCTGCAAAGCGTTGCACCGAGCAAGCTGGTGGACGGCGCCTGGCTGTACGGCACGGTGAAGCATGCCAATGACTGGCGCTATCACGGCCTGATCCGCACCTACCTCGAAGAGCTGGGCGACGGTGAGCCTGCACTGAACCACGTGGTGCTGTACCGCAATCTGCTGACCGAACACGATTGCGCGCCCATCGCGCAGCTGGACGACTCGTTGTATTTGCAGGGCGCCATTCAACTGGGTCTCGGCCACTTGAGCGACGAGTTCCTGCCAGAAGTGCTGGGCTACAACCTCGGCTACGAACAACTGCCGCTGCACCTGCTGATCACCGCCTTCGAACTGAGTGAGCTGGGCATCGACCCGTATTACTTTACCCTGCACGTGACCATCGACAACGCCAGCTCGGGCCACGCCCACAAGGCGGTACAGGCCGTATTGGATCTGTTGCCGAACGACGATAGCAAGGATGAATTTCTTCAGCGTCTGCGCGCAGGCTACCTGCTCAATGATCTAGGCATTGGTTCGACCGACATCGTCCGCGCGTTCGATCTGGAAGAAGAAGTGGTCTCGATGCTGGAGACCAAAAGCACCTTCGGCCAGCATATGCATTCGGACTATTGCCGCCTCGAAGGTCGCACGATCAATGACTGGCTCGCCACTCCTGGCCAGAGCCGTCGGCTGCTGAGTGCGCTGGAAGATCGCGGCTGGATCAAGCGCAATCAAGACCCGCAGGACAGCCGCTTCTGGCAACTGATCGACGGCCCCGGCGCGGTGATGTTCGGCGTGTTCAGCGGTTATGAAATGCAGCTGTTGAAAGACTGGATCGCCGGTGACTGGCAGGCCGCCGAGCAGAGCAACCCGTTCCGCACCCGCTTTCGTCGCCGCCACGTGGCCGCCAACGACGTCGCACAGCCGCGCAACGCCCCTGCCCTGCCTCTGGAGAAGCTGGTTGAGCTGATCGCTCCCGATTCCCATCCAACGCCGGAAGGTCTGGCGGCCACCCGAATCTATGCCCGCCAGTTGGCGCAAGGAAGCCTGACACGATGAACCAGCAGACATTGCTCGGGCCGACATTCGATACCCCGGAAATGACCGACGAAAGCCACGACCTCGCGCTGCTGCAGTTGGGCCAACGCCTGCAGGCGGATAACTATCGTTTCATGACGGTTACACCGTTGACCCATCAGCGCGTCAACGGACGTGAGCAGAACCGTAAAGCCCGTAGCCTGCGCGACGTTTTCGGCTGGAGCCGCCCTTTCGAAACCGGCCTGCTGGACGAAGCCGAGCTCGAAACCTTGCTTGCCGCCGGCGTACTCCGTGCCCATGCTGGCCTGTGGGTCAGCGACGTGCGCTGGTCGAGCCTCGACGATTTGCTGTTCGTCCACTCCGCCTTCCCTACCGTGGCCCACGATTCGGTGTTCTTCGGACCCGACACCTATCGCTTCGCCCAGGCCATCGAGGAGCATTTGCGCACCTCGACGCACCCGATCCGCACCGCCGTCGACATCGGCTGCGGCAGTGGCGTCGGCGCGATCTTGATCGGCCGTGCCCGCCGGGATGCCAGCGTGCTGGCCGTGGACATCAACCCCACTGCCCTGCGCTTTACCGCCGTCAACGCGTCGCTGGCCAAGGCCGATAACGTGGTCGCCTACCACAGCGACATTCTGGCGGGCACCACGGGCGAGTTTGACTTGATCGTCGCCAACCCGCCTTACATGAAAGACAGTCAGGAACGCGCCTACCGCCATGGTGGCGATCAGCTGGGTTCGGAGCTTTCGGTGCGCATTCTGGCCCAAGCCATCGAGCGACTGGCCCCGGGCGGCAGCGTCTTGTTGTACACCGGCGCTCCCTCGGTGGACGGCGTTGACCTCTTCCTTGAGCAGGCGCGCAAGCTTGTCGACCGTCCTGACCTCGCCTGGTCCTATCGCGAGATGGACCCCGACGTGTTCGGTGAAGAGCTGGACACCGAGACCTATCAGGAAGCTGACCGCATTGCCGCCGTGGTGCTGACGGTGACGCGGATCCAGTGATCTATCCGACCACGCCGGATGGCCGCTATTTCGTGGTCAAGGGCCAACTGTGGCGCTGCAGCAACCCCGCCCTTGGCGAAGAAGAGCGGCAGCAGTGGGTCAACGCGCTGATGAAGGCCCGCCAAGCGGTCAAAGTCGCCAAGCGCGCCGATGATGCAGACGCGCTCAAGGCGGCCCGTGCTTCGGTCAACGCGGCGAAGATTGCACTGGGTGAGCGCGGTCCGGTGTGGTGGTCGGACGGCGCGGCAGATTTCAATCGCTACAAGGCTGTGAATACGCCCTATCGGAACTGGTTCGAGTCAATGCAACAGTGAGCGGCTGCTGACGCCAGACTTGCAACACATGACCTGACAGCGGCGCGTTATCAAATTCTCTGAACGATTAACGCGTTCATTGCGTCGGAATAAATACGGGCACTCAAGCCACGTCAAGGACAGAAGAGGAACTTCACTATGGCAAATCTCATTCAGACTTCCGCACTCGCATTGTTGATGGCCATCGGTAGCCAAGGCGCTTTCGCTGCCCAAGACAATGACGACTTCGTTGAAGATGCATCCGCCAAAGGTGTGGCTGAAGTCGAAGCCGGCAAACTCGCGCTGGAAAAAGGCAGTTCTGCGGATGTAAAAGCGTTCGCGGAAATGATGGTCAAAGACCACACCGCCGCCAATGCCAAACTCAAAGGCATCGCTGACACCAAGAAGCTGGAAGTCTCCGACAACGCCATGCTGATGGACAAAGCGAAAGCGATGATCCTGGAATTGCGCAGCTCGAAGTCGTTCGATCAGGCGTATGCGAACAACCAGGTGGTTGCCCACGAACAAACGATCGCGCTGTTCAAGAAAGAAGCCGCTGAAGGTAAGGACGCTGATCTGAAAGCGTTCGCGACGGCGACTCTGCCTAAGCTGGAAGAGCACCTGACCCACGCCAAGGCCCTGGCCAAAGCACACGGCGGTGACGCTGCCAAGTAATTCGGGCGGTGCCTGTTAAAGGCTAATTCGAACATTTAGTTGAGAGAGGCAGGGTTTAGAGACCCTGCCTTTTTCATATCTGTCAGAGTGTCTTCATGGGACATACGCCCGCCCCTTAGTAAGTGAGGCCCGACATGAGCAATGCAACCCGCAATCAAATGGCTGTTGTCCTCAACCAACTCAACGAACTTCGCGGCAGCGTGAACGAACTGTTCCGCCTTGAGCTGTCCGAGGTCACCGAGCTGACCGGGCACCAGACGGTGGACGACAAGCAGAGCATCGCCCAGTGCTTCGCCACGCTGGAGGCCTCCATCGTCGACATGGAGCAGACCCTGGCGATGCTGGCCGAAGCGACCGAGCAGCGTGGGGCTGTTTGACCTGCTCCGCTATCGTGATCTTGCAGTGTCTGGGCCGACGCCTTCCCGGCTGAAGCCAGTCCTACTATGGAAACGCGATCCTTTAGTGGGACCGGCTTTAGCCGGGAAGAGGCCCGTTCAAGCGCCTCCGTACTGCAGTGTCTTAGGCGACGCCTTCCCGGCTGAAGCCAGTCCTACTATGGAAACGCGATCCTTTAGTGGGACCGGCTTCAGCCGGGAAGAGGCCCGTTCAGGCGCCATCATTTTTGCAGGTGTAAGGAGACGATCGCTCCCACTCTGGAACTCCGACCTCGCCGCGAACTCTGCGTTTAACAGACACATGCCGCAGGGTGAGGGATTTCCATGAGCGCCGGACTGGACGAATACAACCGCAAGCGAGATTTCGACGCCACGCCTGAGCCCTCAGGCAGCGCAAAGAAAAAACGCGCTTCGAGCAAAAAGGCCGCCCATGCCCTGCAGTTCTGTATCCAGAAGCATGACGCCTCCCGCCTGCATTACGACTTCCGCCTCGAGATCGATGGCACCCTGAAAAGCTGGGCCGTGCCCAAGGGCCCTTCGCTGGACCCCAAAGCCAAGCGCCTGGCGGTCCATGTGGAAGACCACCCCGTCGAATACGCCACCTTCGAGGGCAGCATTCCCGAAGGGCATTACGGTGCAGGCGACGTCATCGTCTGGGACCGCGGCGTGTGGACGCCCCTCTCCGACCCCGCCGACGCCTACGCCAAGGGCAAACTCAAATTTGAATTGCAGGGCGAGAAGCTCGGCGGCGTGTGGAACCTGGTCAAGACGCACATTCCCGGCAGGCAGGAACAATGGTTTCTGATCAAGCATCAGGACGAATTCGCCCGCCCGGAAACCGACTACGACGTGGTCAAGGCGCTGCCCGACAGCGTGCTCAGCGAGCGCACCCTGATCCCGAAAAAACGTGGCGGCACGTCGACCGCGTCCAGGTCGGCAAAGCCCCAGCCTGAACAGCCGAAGCCCGTAGAGAAGGTCCCTGCCCCACGGAAAAAATCCGCCAAGGCGCAGCTGGTGGGCGCCGAACCTGCAGAGCTCCCGGACCTCATCAAGCCGGAACTGGCCACCCTGGTGGAGTCCGCCCCCGAAGGCGACTGGCGCTACGAGATCAAATTCGATGGCTACCGGGTCATGGCGCGGGTCGCCGACGGCAAGGTGCAGCTGTTCACCCGCAACGGCCATGACTGGACCCATAAACTGCCGCGCCAGGCCGAAGCCATCGCCGGGCTGGGCCTTGAGTCGGCCTGGCTCGACGGCGAGATGGTCGTCGCCAACGATGACGGCGTGCCTGACTTCCAGGCCCTGCAGAACGCCTTCGAGGCCGGCCGCAGCGGCAACATCATTTATTACCTGTTCGACATGCCTTTCCTGAACGGCATGGACCTGCGGGAAGTGCCGGTGGAACAGCGACGCACCGCACTGTCCAAGGTGCTCGAACGCACCGACGACGAGGTGCTCAGGTACTCCGAGGACTTCGCCGAAGTGCCGGAAGTCCTGCTTAACAGCGCCTGCCAGATGAAGATGGAAGGCCTGATCGGCAAGCGCGCCGGCAGCCCCTACGTGTCACGCCGCAGCGGCGACTGGATCAAGCTCAAGTGCAAACGCCGCCAGGAATTCATCGTCGTGGGCTACACCGATCCGAAGGGCGCGCGCAGCAAATTCGGCGCGTTGCTGCTGGGTCTGCACGATGCCGACAGCGGTGAACTGAGGTACGCCGGCAAGGTGGGCACCGGTTTCAACGAAGCGACATTGGGCACGATCTACGACCAGTTGACCCCGCTCCACGGGAAGAAGGCTGCGGTGGTCAATCCGCCCACCGGATTTGAAGCCAAAGGCGTGCACTGGCTGAAACCGGTGCTGCTGGCGGAAGTGGCCTTCGCCGAGATCACCAAAGACGGATCGGTGCGGCACGCAGTGTTCCATGGCCTGCGCACCGACAAACCTGCCGAATCGATCACCGAAGAGCTTCCGGCTCCGGCGGTTTCTGCCGAGCAAACCTCCGAGCCAGAGTCGGAGCGAGAAGAGCCTGAGGAGAAGCCAAAGCCCGCGCGCAAACGCGCAACAGCATCCAGGGCAGCCAAGTCCGAAGAAAGCCGGCCTGGATCAGCAGCGCCCACCGACGCCACAACGGGCAAGATCCGCCTGACCCACCCCGAGCGGGTCATCGACCCCACCAGCGGCGCGACCAAGCGTGACCTCGCCGATTACTACATCCGTATTTCCGAGTGGCTGCTGCCGCAACTGGCCCAACGCCCCGTGGCACTGGTGCGTGCGCCGGAGGGCATCGGCGGGGAGCTGTTCTTTCAGAAAAACGCCGACCGCCTGGCCATCCCCGGCATCGAGACCATGGGCAAGGAATACACCGGCCACCCCGTGATGCTGCTCAACAACATCGAGGCGCTGATCGGTGCGGTGCAGATGAGCGCCATGGAACTGCACACCTGGAACGCTGTTTCCAGGGATCTGGAGCGGCCGGACCGCTTCATTCTCGACCTCGACCCTGACCCGGCGCTGCCCTGGAAAACCATGGTGGAGGCCACGCAATTGACCCTCGCCGTGCTGGATGAACTGGGGCTTAAATCGTTCCTGAAAACCAGCGGCGGCAAGGGCATTCATGTGGTCGTGCCGCTGACGCCGAAAGCCGACTGGGACGCCGTGAAGGAGTTCAGCCACGCCATCGTCAAGCACATCGCCAGGCTGCTGCCGGAGCGGTTTTCGGCGGTGTCGGGGCCGAAGAACCGGATTGGCAAGATATTCATCGATTACCTGCGCAACGGCCTCGGCGCCACCACCATCTGCGCCTACTCGGTGCGCACCCGGGAAGGCCTGCCGGTGTCGGTGCCGATCCATCGCGAAGAGCTGCTGGAGATCAAAGGCGCCAACGCCTGGGACATCAACACCGTCCACGAACGCCTTGCCGAAATCGACAGCGACCCGTGGGCGGACTTGAGCAAAACCCGGCAGACCATCACGGCGGAGATGCGCAAGCGGGTTGGCCTCAAATAGCCCCGCCGCGCGCACTCCGTTGTGAGGCCGCGATCCCATAGTGGGACCGCGTGCTCATTGCAGGACTGGCTTTAGCCGGGAAGGCGTCAGCAATCACACTGCAGAATTGATGGCGCACACACAGCCCTCTTCCCGGCTGAAGCCGGTCCTACTAATCGACCGCGTGCTCATGGTAGGACCGGCTTTAGCCGGGAAGGCGTCGGTTGTCACACCGCAGAATTGAGGGTGCACCCACTGGCCTCTTCCCGGCCGAAGCCGATCCCACCAAAGCAACGCGTTTTACCAGCGGGACCGCGATCACATAGTGGCCCCGCACGCACCGCTAATCCCCCACCGCTGCAAAGTCCTGAACTAAACCCCTCGCCGCCTGCTCCGCTACTTAGTTGCCCCTAATTAATCGCGGAGAAAAATCACAATGAGAGCACTCACCTACCACGGCGCCCATGACGTCAAAGTCGACACCGTTGCCGATCCGGTCCTCGAACAAGCTGACGACATCATCCTGCGCGTGACCGCCACGGCGATCTGCGGCTCCGACCTGCACCTGTATCGCGGCAAAATCCCCACCGTTGAACACGGCGATATCTTCGGCCACGAATTCATGGGCATTGTTGAAGACACCGGCTCAGCCGTGACCGCCGTGCAGCGCGGCGACCGGGTCGTGATCCCCTTCGTCATTGCCTGCGGCGAATGCTTCTTCTGCAACCTGGACCTGTACGCCGCCTGTGAAACCACCAACACCGGTCGCGGCGCGATCATGAACAAGAAGGCCATACCGCCGGGGGCGGCGCTGTTCGGCTTCAGCCACTTGTACGGCGGTATCCCCGGCGGCCAGGCCGAATACGTGCGAGTGCCGAAGGCTAACACCGGCCCGTTCAAGGTCCCCGGCACGCTGTCGGACGAGAAGGTGCTGTTCCTCTCCGACATCCTGCCCACCGGCTATCAGGCGGTCCTGAACACCGGCATCGGCCAGGGCTCAAGCATCGCCATCTACGGCGCGGGGCCTGTGGGTCTGATGGCGGCGGCCGTCGCCCGGATGCTCGGCGCCGATCAGATTTTCATGGTCGACCACCACGCCTACCGGCTCGCATACGCCCAGGCCACCTACGGCGTGATCCCGATCAACTTCGATGAAGACGACGATCCGGCCGACACCATCATTCGTCAGACCAAGGGCATGCGCGGCGTCGACGGCGTGGTCGATGCGGTAGGTTTCGAAGCCAAAGGCAGCACCACCGAAACCATTCTGACCAACCTGAAAATGGAAGGCAGCAGCGGCAAGGCCTTGCGCCAGTGCATCGCAGCAGTACGCCGTGGTGGCGTGGTCAGCGTGCCGGGTGTGTACGCCGGCTTCATCCACGGCTTCCTGTTCGGCGATGCGTTCGACAAGGGCCTGACCTTCAAAATGGGCCAGACCCACGTGCAACGCTACCTGCCGGAACTGCTCGAGCACATTGAGGCCGGCCGCCTTGCCCCCGAGGCGATCATCAGCCACCGAATGTCGCTGGAGCAGGCCGCCGAAGGCTACAAGATTTTCGACAAGAAACAGGAAGACTGCCGCAAGGTCATCCTGACACCGGGCAGCCCTGAAATCCCTCTGACCGAAACCGAAACCGTGACCCAAACCGGAACCGTCACCGGCATCCCCGCCATGTGATTGCGCGCGCACCGAGGACATTGATATGGAAACGCTCTTCTCGATCGCCCTGGCGGTGATCATCCTTCTGGTCGACGTGTGGGCCATCGCCAGTGTCTGGCGCAGCACCAAATCGTCCGGCACCAAGATCGGCTGGGCGGTGCTGATCTTCATCTTCCCTGTCATCGGTGTCGCCATCTGGGGCATCGCCGGCCCGCGAGGTATCGTCGAGGCACCCACGTCCAAGGCGCACAGCAAGGGCTGAGACAGGCCCGTTTTACGGCGCGCGGTCGCAATGACCGCGCGCCGATGCTGCCCTCACATTCCCCTCGTTTGAATCAATTCACGCCCGAACAGATCGATCATGGCCCCGCCTTTCCAGCGTTCGGATCAACTGCTCGACCGTCCGTCTTCGACCCCGAACTCCCGCTTCCCTAGGCCCCTCCACCCTTACACAGCGTGCAGATTCGCTGCCGCGTGAGATGGCCAGGTGCGCCCGTCCCTGAGTGTGCCTTTGCCCCGAATGATGTCCCGATTGATTTAAGGATGATGATCAAATGCCCACATTCAGCGAAGACACCCCAGGCACTCAAAACCCCCATGGGTCAGCCGGCGAAGCGCAGCACACGCGGCACGACAACGCGAAAGGCCTGATTGACGCAGCCCGTGACCACGGTACCGAGCCGTTCGGCAGTGATCGCGACAGCGCCGCCGATCAGATTGAAAACCTGGCACGGACGGCAAGCGCTGCGGCTGAAGAACTGCAAGACAGAGACACCCTCGGCATCTCCCATTGCATCAGCGACATCGCCGAAAGCCTGAGCGCGTTTGCAACCAGCCTGCGCAGTAAAAGCGCCGAGGAAATGCTGCAGCGGGCAAGCCGTCTGGCAGGGGTAAAGCTCGACGGTATTCGGCCAACCCGGTGAGGGACGAAAAAAGGGGCTGCGTTGGCAGCCCCTTCCTGGACGCGCTACGAGCCAAACGTCCACGCACGGCAATCGAGCCCCTTACAGAATGGGCTTGCCGCCGGTCACGCCATAACGTGTCCCCGAGATGTAACTGCCCTCGTCGGAGCCCAGCAGCACATAGATCGGCGAGACTTCCACCGGCTGCCCCGGCCGCCCAAGCGGAGTTTCTTCGCCGAAGCTTTTCACGTCTTCGTCAGTCATGGTCGACACGATCAACGGCGTCCAGATCGGGCCGGGCGCGACGCTGTTCACGCGAATGCCGCGTTCACCCAACAACTGCGCCAGGCCGGCGGTGAAGTTGGCGATGGCGCCTTTGGTGGCGGCATAGGGCAGCAGCGTCGGCTTCGGCGAGTCGGAATTGACCGAGCTGGTGTTGATGATCGAACTGCCCGCGGCCATGTGGGGCACTGCGGCCTTGCAGATGCGAAACATTGCGGTGATGTTGATATCAAAGGTCTTCACCCACTCCTCGTCGGGGATTTCTTCGAGGGTTTTGTGGGACATCTGAAAGGCAGCGTTATTGACCAGCACGTCGATGCGGCCAAATTTCTTCACCGTCTCGTCGACAATCGCCAGGCACTGGGCCTTCTCGGCCAGATCGCCCGGCAGCAGCAGGCACTGACGGCCCGCCTCCTCCACCCAGCGTGCGGTTTCCTTGGCGTCTTCGTGCTCATCAAGGTAGGAAATCGCCACGTCGGCGCCTTCGCGAGCGTAGGCAATTGCCACTGCGCGACCGATGCCGCTGTCACCGCCGGTGATCAGCGCAATTTTGTTGCTCATGCGGCCCGAGCCTTTGTAGCTGGTCTCGCCGCAATCCGGGTATGGCTCCATTCGGCTCTGATCGCCAGGCACTGTTTGCTGCTGAGGCTTGAACGGCGGTTTCGGGTAATCAGTCATGGGGCTCTCCTTGAAATAGTCCAACGCAAACGGTCAGCGTCAAAGGTGGACTGAAGGCGCGAGGGATGAGTTCGGAGTTTTTTAAAACGGCCTTGCCAGGCGGTTTCATCGAGTACCGATGCGATGTGGATTCTTTCCACATCCGCAACACTGTATTGCTAAATGTTAGCTAGCTAACGGAATCGACCGCTGCTACTTTCAATCACGTTGAATCCGCCGATTTGACAACCCCCCCGGAGCCGCCTTCGCGTCAGAGATAACGTGAGGGCGGCTCGCTTTTTTGTGCCGGCCCCTGGCGCATCGGTATCAGGATTTGATCGTAAGCCATGCCGACATGGCCCGCCTAAACACCGTCAGGCCTCCCCTTTCCCTTCCGAGTCGGACATCATGAGCGTCGGCCGTTTCCTGGCCCGTCATCCACACACTCGTAGAAGAGAGCTCCCATGGCAAACCACGACATCACCTTCACGCCGGATCCCGACGCCGATTCCATCTCCTCGGACGTCGCCGGCTTCGGTGGTCTGCTGGTGTCCACGCAGATCCCCACGCGCGCTGACGGCAGCCTGGAACTGGGCGGTATCGTCGAGCAGAGCGAATGCACGCTGCAGGCGCTGAAAGTGGCGCTGGAGCGGGCCGGCAGTTCCATGGACCGCGTGTTGCACCTGACCATCTACCTCACCGACATGGCCGATCGCGCCGCTTTCAACGACGTCTATAAACGCTTTTTCGCCAAACCCTGGCCGGTGCGCGCCGCTGTTGGCGTCGCGGCGCTGGCCGTCGAAGGCATGCGCGTGGAAGTCACGGCGATGGCCGCCAAGGCCTGATCCCGCGGGTTTCCCGGCGCCCCGCTCAACAGGCAGGCGCCACCGGGCAGCAGACGGGTGCCGGTCAAGCGTTTCGCCGCTACAATGCGCGCCTTGACCGTGACCGTGCCGACTAAAAAAATATGTCTCTGCCCAAACATCACCTGGAATTGCTCAGCCCCGCCCGCGACGTGGCCATTGCCCGCGAGGCCATTCTGCATGGCGCTGACGCGATCTACATTGGCGGCCCCAGCTTCGGCGCGCGCCACAACGCGGCCAACGACGTCAGCGAAATCGCCCAACTGGTCGAGTTCGCCCGCCGTTACCACGCCCGCGTCTTCACCACCATCAACACCATTCTTCACGACAACGAGCTGGAGCCGGCGCGCAAGCTGATCCATCAGCTCTACGACGCAGGCGTCGACGCGCTGATCGTGCAGGACCTCGGCGTGATGGAGCTGGACATTCCGCCCATCGAGCTGCACGCCAGCACCCAGACCGACATCCGCACGCTGGAACGCGCCCGTTTCCTCGATCAGGCCGGCTTCTCGCAGCTGGTACTGGCCCGTGAGCTGAACCTGCAAGAGATCCGCGCCATCGCCGACGAAACCGATGCCGCCATCGAATTCTTCATTCACGGCGCGTTGTGTGTGGCCTTCTCCGGTCAGTGCAATATTTCCCACGCGCAGACCGGTCGCAGTGCCAACCGGGGTGACTGCTCCCAGGCCTGCCGTCTGCCCTACACGTTGAAAGACGATCAGGGTCGCGTCGTTGCGTACGAAAAACACTTGCTGTCGATGAAAGACAACAACCAGAGCGCCAACCTGCGCGCACTGGTGGATGCGGGCGTGCGTTCATTCAAGATCGAAGGCCGCTACAAGGACATGGGCTACGTGAAGAACATCACGGCCTATTACCGCCAGCGTCTGGACGAGATTCTCGAAGACCGCCCGGACCTGGCCCGCGCCTCCAGCGGCCGCACCGCGCACTTCTTCCTGCCGGACCCGGACAAGACCTTCCACCGGGGCAGCACCGACTACTTCGTCACCGATCGCAAGATCGACATTGGCGCATTCGACTCTCCGACCTTCACCGGCCTGTTGGTCGGCGTGGTCGAGAAAGTCGGCAAGCGTGATTTGCAGGTGGTCACCCATGAGCCGCTGTCCAACGGCGACGGCCTCAACGTGCTGGTCAAGCGCGAAGTGGTGGGTTTCCGCGCCAACATCGCCGAGCCCAAAGGCGAGTTCGAAGAAGACGGCGAGAAGCGCTATCGCTACCGCGTCGAGCCGAACGAGATGCCGAAGGGTCTGCAACTGCGGCCCAACCATCCCCTCAGCCGCAACCTCGATCACAACTGGCAGCAAGCGCTGCAAAAGACCTCGGCCGAACGCCGCATTGGCCTGTCATGGGCCGCGCGTCTGCGTGAAGAGCGTCTGGAACTGGTTGCCACCAGCGAAGAAGGCATCAGCGCCCGCGTCGAGCTGAACGGCCCGTTTGGCGTCGCCAACAAACCGGAGCAGGCACTGGAACAGCTGCACGATCTGCTCGGCCAACTCGGCACAACCGAATACCACGCGACGGCCATCGAGCTGGACGCGCCCCAGGCGTTCTTCATTCCGAACTCGCAACTCAAGGCCTTGCGCCGTGAGGTGATCGAGAGCTTGACCGCCGCCCGCATCCAGGCGCACCCGCGCGGTGCCCGCAAGCCGGAAACCTCGCCGCCGCCGGTTTACCCTGAGGCGCACCTGTCGTTTCTGGCCAACGTCTACAACGAGAAGGCGCGGCACTTCTATCACCGTCACGGCGTGCAGTTGATCGACGCCGCGTACGAGGCCCACGAAGAGAAAGGCGAAGTGCCGGTGATGATCACCAAACACTGCCTGCGCTTCTCCTTCAACCTGTGTCCGAAGCAGGCCAAGGGCGTAACCGGCGTGCGCACCAAGGTGGCGCCGATGCAGCTGGTGCATGGCGATGAAGTGCTGACGTTGAAGTTCGACTGCAAGCCGTGCGAGATGCACGTGATCGGCAAGATCAAGGGCCACATTCTGGGTCTGCCGCATCCGGGCAGCGGCGTGCAGGTGGTGGGGCATATCAGCCCCGCTGATCTGCTGAAGACCATCCCGCGCGCACCCCACTGATCCGGGCCTGTTGCGCTGACCGCGCTGCACCTTTCGGAATGGAGCTTCCGTGATGCAGCGCGGTGAGTCAGCGGCGAGCGACTTCGTGCTTGATGCAGCCTTCGTAATACACCTGTTTGACGCTTTCCGGCCGCAGTCGCGACGGGCTGTCGTAGGTCTGTTCGGTGATGCCCAGTGCGCTCATGCGCATCCATTGCTGGGCGAAGTGCTGGGCCTGCATCTTCTTGCGTGCGCCGTACAGCGTCAGGCCAGAGAGTTTGTATTGCTGAGCGGCGCCCGCCATCCCGGCGCCCCAGGTGCAGAGGTCGCGTTCGTTCTTGCTCGGTGGGCGCGCAAAGGCTTGGGAAGTCACCGTTGCGAGAACGCAGAAGGTCAGTAGAGCCCTGAGAAATGACATGCGATTCCTTGCCTAAGTGACTGATCAGGCGCGGATTCTGACGACAGCGCCCTTCCACCGGGGCCAGCATATTGCCTTCTTTCTCGGCCAGCCGACCAATGACACCCGCGCCGCCATGTCTCAGGGCTCCGCGTCACATTTGATTAACGAAAGCCTGCGCCGCCTGCTACCGTGTAGGGGTTACGTATGAACCTTATCGGCCGATCCCCGGTCGATAGATGCACCTCTGGTTCCGTCGACCGCTGCTGTACCCGACCGAACCCGCTTATTTCCAGAAGGACCGTCCATGATTCCAATTCAACGCATCGCCTGGCTCAAGGCCTGGGGCGCCCATGGTTTTACCGCCACGGGCGTGGTGCTCGCCTTTCTCGCGACCATTGCTCTGTTCGACAATCAACCCAAGGCGTGCCTGCTCTGGCTGGGCTTTGCCCTGATTGTCGATGGCGTGGACGGCTCCCTGGCGCGCAAGCTCAACGTGCAGTCGGTCCTGCCGCACTTCGACGGCTCGGTGCTGGACCTGGTGATCGATTACCTGACCTACGTATTCATCCCCGCCCTGTTCATCTACCGCTACATCCCGCTGCCGGAATACACCCTGCTGCTGACCACTTCGATCATTCTGGTGTCGTCGCTGTTCTGTTTCTGCAACGTCGAGATGAAGAGCAAGGACAACTACTTTCAGGGCTTCCCCGCCGCCTGGAACGTCGTTGCCCTGTGCGTGTACATCCTTTCCCCTGCGCCGTGGCTGACGTTCATCACGGTGATCTGCCTGGCGCTGCTGACCGTCACTCGCATGAAGTTCCTGCACCCGTTCCGTGTTCGCCGCTTTATGCCGCTCAACATCGCGGTCACGGCCGTGTGGTTTTTCTGCAGCTTCCTGCTGGTGATGAACCACCCGTACAACGCATCGGTGACGCTGTTCGTGTGGCTGGCGATGTCGGCGTATTTCCTGGGGATCTGCATCTGGCGCACGTCCATGGAATGGATCGACAAAGCCCGCGTCTGATTCTTCCGACGGCTTTATTCGACGCACAAAAAAAGCAGCCCTCTTCGGATGGCTGCTTTTTTTTACGCGGGGTTTAACCAGGCGTTTTTGACGCGGGCTTAGAGGGTGTAACTCAACGGCAGCTGGGTCGTTGACTTGATCTGCTCCATGGCAAAGCTGGAACTCATGTCGGTGATCCCGGACAGCTGGATCAGCTTCTTGTAGACGGCGTCATAGCCGGCGATGTCCGGCACCACGATCCGCAGCATGTAGTCGGTGTCGCCAGCCATGCGGTAGCACTCCACCACTTCGGGCAACGTGGCGATAAGATCATGGAAACGACCCAGCCACTGGGCATTGTGCTGGTTGGTGCGAATGGCGGCGAACACCGTCACGGCGACGTTCAATTGCACAGGATCAAGCAACGCCACCCGCCCGCGAATCATGCCCTGCTCTTCAAGCTTCTGTACCCGACGCCAGCATGCGGTGCTGCCAAGGCCGACGCTGTCGGCGATTTCCGCGATCGGACGGGTGCAGTCGTTTTGCAGAATGCTCAGGATGGCCTGGTCGAATTTGTCCATGGGATGCGCGGTGGCCTCGGGTGAAGTCATATGCCGGGAAGCGATAAAGATAGGCCAAAAAGAGCGGAGCTGAAACCATATTCCGCTAACTGGGGTTTTACCGGAAATATATTCTAAGCCGAGTCTAAATCTCCGTTGAGGAATCAATTTTTTTTCAGCCTGACGCTAGTAGTATTTTCTGCACGATGGACAGCGCAGAAATCCCCATGAAAACACTCCCTTGTTATTTCGATTACGCCGCTACCACACCGGTTGATGACCGCGTCATCCAGGCCATGGTCACCTGCCTGGGCCGCGAAGGCACCTTTGGCAACCCAGCTTCCACCTCCCACGCCTACGGCAATCAAGCCCGCCAGGCCGTTGAATTGGCGCGCCGCCAGGTAGCAGAACTGGTGGGCTGCAGTGCCGATGCTGTGGTCTGGACCTCAGGCGCGACCGAATCCAACAATCTGGCGATCAAGGGCATCGCGCTCAACCCCAACAACGGCGCCCGTCGCCACCTCATCACCAGCACCATCGAACACAAAGCCGTCATCGACACCGTGCGCCAGCTTGAGCAGGCCGGTTGCCCGGTGACCTGGCTCGAACCCGATAACCGCGGCCTGATTCACCCCGATGCCGTGCGCCAGGCGCTGCGCGACGACACCCTGCTGGTGTCGCTGATGCTGGTCAACAACGAGCTGGGCACCGTCACTGACATTGCCGCCATCGGCCAAATCGTCCGTGAACACGGCGCCTTGTTCCACGTCGACGCCGCTCAAGGCGCTGGCAAACTGGCAATCGACTTGAGCGCGTTGCCGGTGGACCTGATGTCCTTCTCGGCGCACAAAACCTACGGCCCCAAAGGCATCGGCGCACTCTACATAGGCGATCGCGCACGGCCGTTGCTCGAAGCACAGATGCACGGCGGCGGCCACGAACAGGGTTACCGCTCCGGCACCCTCGCCACCCACCAGATCGTCGGCATGGGCGCGGCTTACGCACTGGCCAGCGCGGAAATGGACGAGGAAGTCGCGCGCATCAGTGCCTTGTCGGCGCAACTGCGTGAAGGCCTGCTCAGCCTGAAGGGCGTAAGCCTTAACGGCGATCCGCAACAGCGTGTCCCCCACACGCTCAACGTTTGCATCGACAGCCCGGGGTTTAACGTCGCCAGCCTTGCAAGCGAATTGGCGGTTTCGTCGACCTCGGCGTGTAACTCTGCAAGCAGCAGCGTTTCCCACGTGTTGCTGGCGCTGGGGTTGAGTCAGGGTCAGGCGGGCAGCAGCTTGAGGCTGAGCTTGGGGCGGTATACCGAGGTGGGTGATGTGGAGAAGGCGATTGCGGTGATTGCGGTGATTGCCGGGAAGTTGAGTGCGCCGGCGACGTTTTGGTGAGAAGGTGGGTTGGATCGTAAGGGGACAGGTTTATTTACAGCGCTTCACCGTAAATAAACCTGTCCCCTCTGACTGCTTGGAACTTCGAAAGTTAAGGGAAGCTGTATTTATACAGCACTTTAAATTCGTTAGTTTTCTACCAGAGACTGTAAGACGCTGTACACTCTTGACTACGTAGGCGCCCCATCAAAGTAAAACTTAGAGACCTCAACTCCCTTTTTCTTGTTCTGTTTACTCTTAACATCTTCAAGGTTGTAGCCTGCGGCGCGTGCCACATGCTTGTTTTCATCACCATATAATCTTTCCAATATCTCAATTGGTGTTTTTTTGTTGGCGGCTATAGCTATTCTTACAACATGGCTTTCATCCTGAGAAAGAGCCTCAAACATCGCTGGTGATAGCTTTCTCTTGGCTGCCACGAACTGCCTGATAGTACTATCAAACTGGCACAGCTCCTCTAAAATCTCCAATGGCACACTTTTATTGTGCGCCACCCATCGCCTGTAATCCGGATAATTTTTGATCACCTCGCGCCACACCGAAATGGGTGCTTCTTCAGTTGCCGCTCTGTCGTACTCACTTTTAATTGAGCTACTCCTTAGCGCAACAAATTCCTCAGCAGATGTGATCATTTTTCATCACTGGCTAGTTTTTCGATCATCAAGGTTGAGTCTAGCTACGTTCGCGACATCTTCGTCCTGATCTGTCAGCAATCTCTCTAAAATCGCGATTGGTGTTTTTCTATTTGCGGCTATCGCCACCCTTACAACATCACTAACGTCTCTGGAGAGTGTTTCAAACAGCGCCGGCGATAATTTCCGTTTTCTTGCGACGGCCTGCCTGATCGTACTGTCAAAAATACACAGATCTTCAAGGATCTCCAGCGGCACGGTTTTGTTATGCGCAACCCATCGCCTATAGTTGGGGTACTTTATGATGATCTCGCGCCAGACAGATGCCGGAGCTTCTTCCATCGCAGCTCTGTCATACTCACTTTTTAAGTCACTACTTCGTAGCGCGACAAATTCTTCAGCAGACTTTATCATTTATTGTCCTTGCATTTTAAAGACCTGAAATCAATGTTCTTTCCGATTCCGCTCTTGTGCTTGCTCATGTGATCACCATAGACGTCCGCGTCAGCGACCCACGTACCAGTTTTATCGTAAACTTTCCACGCGCTTTTTCCATGACCCGTTTTATCAATCGACCACCATTGGCTCCATTTCGGTTCATAAAAGTATTTTGCATAACCCACGCCGGCGACATTACCCTCACAAACGCGGTCGTAGCGATTGACCTCCCATTTTTTTCTGCATGCGCGTTTGCAGTTCTGATTAGGCTTATCTGACTTAGGCTTACGCCCTGGTCCGACGGGCGAACTTGCCAGCCCTAACGGGTCGACCCAACTGATTGAGTTTGGCCCATATTGGTAGATGTTCAATCCACCTAAATAGCCAATCGGATCCTTGCTGATGAACCGCCCGACCTTTGGATCATAGTACCGATGCCGGTTGTAGTGCAGGCCGGTTTCGTGGTCGTGGTATTGGCCTTGGAAACGGATGGTGTTGGTCAGGCCGACTTGCTGGGCGAACTCTGAGCGCTGTTCTTGCGCCTCGCCCCACGCTTTGTACTGAGCGCTCCACGCGGTGTTGCCGTTCTGGTCGGTCATTTCCTGGGGCGTGCCGAGGTGGTCGCATTGGTACCAGGCGAGTGCGTCAATCGGCAGCGCGACTGGCTTGTAGTTCCAGAGCGGGTCTTCTTTGAAGTTGTAGCGGCCTTCGTAGGTCGGTTGGCTTACGAGGCGGATGGTTTCGTGGCGGATGGCCTGGGCCACTGGCACGAAAGTGCCGGGTTCATGGATGTAGTGGACGGTTCGGCCGAGGGCGCCGGCGTATGGCGGCGGACTGCTTTCCCAGGCGAGGTTGTCGCCGTCCCAGCCGTACAGGGTGAAGCCGCAGCCGAGCTCGCGCTCTTTGCGGGCGTGTTCGTTTTCGTTCCAGCCGGTGCCGGCTTCGGGGCGCGGTCGGTAGTGGGCTTTGGAGAGTTTGTAGAGGCGACGTCCGAGGGGGTCGTAGCCGAAGTCGACAGTCAGACGCGGATCTCGAAAATGCACAAGGCGATCAAAGAGGTCCCAGTGCAGTTCGCTGCGCAGGCCGTTGGTCCAGCGCTCGGTCTGGTTGCCGCGTTCGTCGTATTCGTAGTGGTTGCCGGCGTAGTCGCGCAGCAGGTTGTCGACGAGTTTGTTTTGAGCCGGCTCGGGGTCTAGTGGGCGGCGCGCGGGTACGGCGCTGTCATCGAGCAGGTTGCTGGCCGGGTCGAAGGCAAAGGTTTCGGTGCCGAGGCGACTGGTTGCGGCGAGCAGGCGGCTGACCGGGTCGTATTTATAAGCAAGGACACCACGGCGGCTGTCGTTGATGTCGGTGAGCTGCCCGGCAGCGTCGTAGGTGTACGTGCGTTTGATGACGGTGGTTTTGTCGTCTGCTCGGCCCAGTAGCTGTTCTTGAAGGCGTCCCGCCGGATCCCAGCTTTGGGTTTGCAGGAGTTGGTTGCCCTGATGGCGGGCGACTTCGCGGTGCAAATCATCGCGCTCGTAAGTGAGCAGTTCGTGCTCGTCGAGCTTCAGACCGAGCAGATGGCCACTGCCGTAGGTCAGCCAGCTGACGCGATGGCCGTCCGGGCGAATGGTGGCAATGCAGTAGTTGAGCGCGTCGTACTCGTGCTGCCACACGGCAACCAGCGGTTTATCCAGATTCGAGTAATGCTGATGCTCGCGCAGGAGGTTACCGGCGGGATCATGAAACCATTGCAGTTTGCTGATGGCGTTGGTCGCCATGACCAGATGGCCGTTGCCGTCGTAGGCGAAGGTTTCGCTTTGGGCTTGTTCGCCGAGGGTGGCGCGGCGTTCGGTCAGGCGGCCCATCGGGTCGAATGTCAAAGCAATGGAGCGCTGGCCGTTGATAGTCTCGGCAAGGCGCCCGGTTTCTGGGTCGTACTGATAGTGAGTCGAGCGACCGTCGAAGCCGCGCTCTTCCAGCAGTCGCCCGACTGGATCGTAGTGAAAGTCGGCGCGGCGTTCGTTTTCGTTTTCCAGCGCAACGAGGCGGCCAAGCTTGTCCCAGCGGTAACGCAAGGTTTGCTCGGCAGCGTCGACGCGTTCGGCGATAAATCCCGCAGCGGTATAGCGCCATGTGGTGCAGAGTTCCAGGCCATCGGAGTGGGCGAGCAGCCTGCCTTCGGCGTCGCGACTAAAACGTTCTTCGGTTTTGTCCGGATGCTTGATCAGGACCAACTGACCTGATTTGTATTCATACGTGGTGCCGTGGCCAGCGGGATCGGTGAAGCGAACCATCTGACCGCGTTCGTCGTATTCCCAGCTACTCACCTTGCCCGAGCAGTCGGTGTACTTAACGAGTTGTCCGGCATCGTTGTAGGCCAACGCCTTCTTGTTGCCATTGGCATCCCTGATCGCAGTAGGAAGACCAAACGAGTTGTAGGCGTACTCGGTGACGTTCTCTAGCGGATCAATCGCCTCAACGAGATTGCCGCGAAGGTCATAGTCCCGTTTCCACAGCCCACCCTCGCCATCGCTGATTTTGATCAGATGGCTTTTTTCGTCGTAGGCGTAATTCATCACGCTGTGATCAGCGCGGGTGTGTTCCGTCAGATTGCTGAGCTTGTCGTAGCGATACCGATCCGTGCTGCCGTCGGTGTGGACGTGGCGGATGATGTTTTTCGCGGCGTCGCGGAAGAACCACTCGGAACGCCCGTCGGCGTGGCAGATGCGGTACGTGTAGCCGAGGCTGTCGTAGTAGTGCCGGGTTTCGTGGCCCAAAGCATCGGTGACGTAGGTCAGGCGGATATTTTCGTCCCACGCCAGTCGGGTTTCGAAACTGCCGTCATCGGCCCATTCGCGCACGGCCTTGGCATCGGGGCCGGAGCCTTGCCATTGCAGATTCAAACCGCGATTGGTGCGGTCGGTATAACGGGTAATCAGGTGGTTTTGATACTGGTAGCGCCAGGCCGAACCGTTCTCGTCCTGAGCCAGAACAAGGTCACCAAAATCATCGTATTGATACGCGCACAGTTGCCGTTTGACGTCGGCATCACGAACCTCCCAAAGACCGGTCAGACGCCCCTGATCATCGATCAAAGTGCCCAGGCGCAGATGAACTTTGTTGACGTCTTTTTCCGAGTAAGTGACTAACTCGGAGAGCACCATCCGATCTCCATGGCGATGCTCGTGATGCAACATCACCCCGGCGCCATTCGGCAAAACCTTGTTGATCAGAACGAAACGATCACCCCGCTGAACATAGGTCTCCCTTTGCTCCAAGCCCCGCATCAGCACCAACCGATCCTTGCTGACGCGAACGACGGTCAGATTTTCAATGGCGTTAAAGTGAAACAGCTTGACCTTGGGAAGAGGGAATTCATGGCTACGCCCGTCGAAGTCATGAAACACCAAACCGTCGCCGACGAGATCAAAACGTGTAGTAAACGCCGTAATCCACCGCGCACCGATTACATCATCATCAAACGCATCCAGACTCGAACAGTAAGTCCGCGTCCACTCAATCGGAAACGGACCCGGCAGACTGAAATCGGTGTGACTAACCGACTCCGAGCCCATCGCAAAGCTGATGCTCTTGATCGTCGCCGCACAGGCGCAATTCTTCTGTTCGTTGGGCCGACCCTTTGCAGGCTTCTCGAACTGAACAGCCTCAAGCTTGCCTTCACTCGCCTTGCGCTTGGCCTGATTAACCATCCCCGGTTTGATGTTGAACGACTGGCCATGCCCATTGCGCGACCGCCAGGTGACCACCGCATCACCCAGCGTGAGCAGGAGCGAACCAATGGAATTCTGAACCCCAGGATCCGCCAGACGATTGATCTGATCCCGAAGCTCCGGGCCCAGTGATCGCAACGAAGCCGCATGTCTGAGCACCTGCGCCTTCAGCGCTTCAGGCACGAAATATTCGGCAGCACCGTTAACAGCGCCTTTACCCGCAGCAATGCAAACATCCGCAGCGGCCGCAAAAATATTGCCAATCGCAGCCTGAGGGTCGTAAGCCCAGAGATCACCGGCGGCATGAATCAATTTCTCCGCTTCCAGCAAATCAGCCTTGGCGTTCAGCTCAGGGTTAACCAGCTTTTCAAGACCGGAAGCGATCTCAAGAAGCACACCTTCCCCAAGTTTCCCGGCATCCTCAAGAATGCCGGGGAGCTTGGCCTGCGCCTGTGGCACAAAGTCATCAAGCGTCCCGACGATGTCCGCGTTGAGGTGCCCGATCAGAATCTCGATCAGCACGTCACCCAACACCAATTTCCCGCTCCGACGCATCTCCTGGCGCACCAGAAACAGCATTGGCCGCAGGCTCATCCGTGCCGCCGCCATGCGAGGCGGGCGTGGCATCACTCCGATCAGATTGATGCCCAGACTCACCCAATCCAGCGGATCGCGATTCTCGCTGTTCCACAACCTGGCGATGTCATTCAAGGCATCGACCAGCGCCATGATGTTGCCCACCACCGGCAGTCCGCCTGCCTGGGCCTTGATTCGATCAAGCGAAACAACGCCGCCGCTGATCTCCTGTAACCAGGCATCGACGTTTGCAGCACCGACGCCAACGTCCTCAAGCTGAATCAGATCAAGCGGAACGATCGCCACTTGAGGCTCGCGTTTCTGGTCGCTGCCGGGCGTAACTACGGGGTTTGCCAAGGATGCTCTCCGTGCTCAAAAACCATCCGGCAGGCGTGTTTGCCAAACCGGGGGCGACGGAGATATCAAGGGCTATGCCAGCTATAAATTAGCGAAGCAAAATCAATTGCTTACGAGAAATAAAGCCAGATTTAAGCGAACGCTAAACCCGAAAACAAAGAAGAAGTGCGCAAGAAGTTGCGCACCCCTGTGCAACTTCTTGCGCACTCGTCTGCACACTACGAACGACGTGGCCTCCAACCCATCAACTACCCCATTCTCACGAAACGAGTGCGCAACTTTTCGCGCATCATGGCTATGAGTCATCCCAAAGCTCTCTGCGCCAGCGCCAGCGCCAGCGCCAGCCCCTCCCCGACCACAGTGAGAAATGCGACAACCCTGATCAGCATCAAGCAGGCGCCATCAGGACGAAGCTGATAGACTGCGCCCCGAAATTACTCAAGAGGAACGCTTCATGGCCACTAACCGCTCCCGTCGTCTGCGCAAAAAACTCTGTGTCGACGAATTCCAGGAATTGGGCTTCGAACTGAAGCTGGGCTTCGAAGAGGACCTGGATGACGAGGCCATCGATGCTTTCCTCGACGCTTTCCTGACAGAGGCCATGGACGCTAACGGTCTGGACTACGTCGGCGGCGACGACTTCGGTCTGGTTTGCCTGGCGAACCGTGGTTCGGTCAGCGAAGAACAGCGCGCTGCTGTCGAAGCATGGCTCAAAGGCCGCAGCGAGCTGACTGAAGTTGAAGTCAGCCCTCTGCAGGACGCCTGGTACCCGGAAAAGCCGATCAACGCGGCTGTCTGATGAGCTGGCGGGCCTTCCCGCCGAGCTGATACTGAAAAAGCCATCCTTCGGGATGGCTTTTTTGTGTCCGCGATTCGAGGTTTTGTTGTGTTCACCGGACAAAACCGCAGCCGGACGTCACGAATGCTGCTGGGAAATGGCGGCCTGCAGTCGGCGTTACGGGAAAAAACCACGGTTTAACGTGACTTTGAATGGGCAAGCGCAAAAAATAGCGCCGTTTGACGGCAGTACCCCGGCGCAAGTCACGAAAGCTTGGGGCATAATGCCGCTTTACCGAAACGCCAGTGTCACGCCCTGCCATCGGGCATTTTCTGGTGGATCGTTCACAATGCGAGGGAATTCACCCCCTCTTCATCTTCGTTGTTCGCTGCAGTAGGGTTTATTGAATGATCAAGTCTTTGCGTCCGCTGTTTATCGCCACCCTGCTTTTGCCCCTCTCGTTCTCCATCGCCGCCGCCCCTATCAATACCGCCCTGCCCCCCAAGGTTCAGGAAGCACTCAAAGCCAGCAAGCTGCAGAACGATGCGCTTTCGCTGGTGATGCTGCCGGTCAGCGGCCCCGGCACCCCGACTGTTTTCAACGCCGACGTGTCGGTCAACCCGGCCTCGACCATGAAGCTGGTGACCACCTACGCCGCCCTGGAAATGCTCGGCCCGACCCATCAGTGGAAAACAGAGTTCTACACCGACGGCACCCTCAGCAATGGCGTTCTGCGTGGCAACCTGTACCTCAAGGGCGGCGGCGATCCCAAGCTGAACATGGAACGCTTGTGGCTGCTGATGCGCGACCTGCGTGCCAACGGCGTGCAGCAGGTGACCGGCGATCTGGTGCTCGATCGCAGTCATTTCGTACAACCGCAACTGCCGGTGTTCGACGACGATGGCAACGATAAGAACAAGCCATTCCTGGTGCGCCCCGACTCCTTGATGGTCAACCTCAAGGCCCTGCGTTTCGTCACCCGCAACGACGGCGGCAGGATTCTGGTTTCGGTGGAGCCGCCCATCGCCGCGATCCACATCAACAATCAGGTCAAGGCGCTGTCATCCAGCAAATGCACCGGCGACGTGCTGTACAACCCGGTGCCGGAAGCCGATGGCGGCATCACCGTCACGGTGTCCGGCCAGTTGGGTGACGGCTGCAACTCCCAGACCTATCTGTCCCTGCTCGATCACCCGACCTATACCGCCGGCGCCGTGCGCGCCATCTGGCAGGAACTGGGCGGGACCATTCTCGGCAAGGACCGTCTGGACGTGACACCGGGCAGCGCCAAGTTGCTGGCCAGGGCCTTCTCGCCGGATCTGGCGGAGATCATCCGCGACATTAATAAATTCAGTAACAACACCATGGCCCAGCAGCTGTTCCTGAGCCTGGGCGCCGAGTTCCGTAACGAAGCCGACGGTGACGACGCCAAAGCCGCACAGCGTGTGGTGCGCCAATGGCTGGCGAAGAAAGGCATCATCGCGACGCATCTGGTGATGGAAAACGGTTCAGGCCTGTCCCGCGCCGAACGGGTCAGCGCACGGGAAATGGCGCAGATGCTCCAGGCCGCGTGGAACAGCCCGTTTCAAGCCGAATTCATGAGTTCGCTGCCGCTGGCAGGGATGGACGGCACCATGCGCAAACGCCTGAAACGTACCGCCCTGCGCGGTGAAGCCCACATCAAGACCGGCACATTGAACACCGTCCGGGCGATCTCCGGATTCAGTCGCGACAGCAATGGCAACACCTGGGTAGTGGTCGCAATCCTCAACGACCCGCGTCCATGGGGTGCGTCTTCGGTGCTGGATGAAGTACTGGTCAGCCTGTACAACCAGCCGAAACTGGCGAGCACGTCTATTTCGCTTCAGCAATAACGTCACGCGCCGGGTTGTGCAAGGTCGCTCGACGACATGCGCACAGCCCGGCGGCCAGCCTTTACATACCTGCTCTGCCTACCAGCTCTGCCCCAACCCCAGCAATCCGAGAATCTGTTTGCGCAGGTCAACCAGATACGGGTCGTCACGGTGCCGTGGATAGGCACGATCGATGATCAGCTCGGCCTTGATCTGCGCGGGCCGGTCGCTGAAGACAATGACGCGATTGGCGAGCAGCAGCGCCTCCTCGACATCGTGGGTGACCAACAGCGCCGTGTAACCCTGGCGCTGCCACAGATCGATCAACTCCTGCTGCATGGCAATCCGGGTCAGCGAATCGAGCTTGCCCAGCGGCTCATCGAGAATCAGCAGTCTTGGCTCGTTGACCAACGCCCGCGCCAGCGCCACCCGCTGTGCCATGCCGCCCGACAGCTGTCGCGGATAGGCTCGTGCGAATTGACTCAAACCGACCTTCGCCAAGGCCTCATCAACCTTGCCCTTGGTGGTTTTGAGCAGACCCTGGGCTTCCAGGCCGAGGGCAACGTTGTCCCAGACCCGACGCCACGGGTACAGGGTCGGGTCCTGGAACACCACCACCCGCGTCGGATCCGGCCCGGTGATCGCCACACCGTCCGCCGTAATGCTCCCGCTGCCCGCACCTTCCAGCCCCGCGACCAGCCGCAGCAGGGTGGACTTTCCACAACCCGACGGTCCTAACAGGGCGACGAATTCCCCCGGTTCAACCTCCAGCGACACCCGCTGCAGCACCGGCAGCTTGTGCCCTTCGAGGGAGAAACCGTGGCTCAGGTTATCGATGCGCAGCGCCAGGCCACGACTGTGCTCGGCGCTTGCCGCTCTGGCTGCATTTACCATTTCATTGCTCCTTGCTGCCAGGCCAGCAGACGGTCACGAATCAGAAACAGCGCCGAGATCAGCCCCGAACAAGCCAGGGCCATGATCAACAATGCTGCGTACATGTTGGCGTACGCCGCCCACCCCTGGGCCCATTGCAGGTACCAGCCGATGCCGGACTTCACGCCCATCATCTCGGCGACCACCAGGGTGGAAAACGATGCGCCGAGGCCCATGAACAAGCCGACGAAAACGTGAGGCAGCGCAGCGGGAATTGCTACTTTGAAGATGAGAAAACCCTGTTTTGCGCCCAAGGTGCGGGCCACGTCGTAGTAGGCCTTGTCGACGCTCGACACCCCTGACCACGTCAGCACCGTCACCGGAAACCAGGTCGCCAGCGCAATGAGAAACACGCTCGCACTCCAACTGCTGGGGAACAGAAAGAAGCACAGCGGCAGCAAGGCGGTGGACGGCACCGGGCCGAGGATCCTCAACACCGGGTGCAGCCAGTAGCCGATGCTCCGCGACCAGCCGATGGCGACGCCGGCGACGAACCCTGTCAGTGCGCCGAGGGCAACACCGCTGCCCAGCAGAATTGCCGAATGAAACAGGCTGTCGGCGAGACGCGGCCAGTCCTCGACGTAGACGTCCAGCAGCGCTTGGGGTGGCGCGAAGAACGGCACCGGCAATACGCCGAATTTGGCGGTAAGCAGCTCCCAGATCGTGAGCAGAATCGGCAGCGCGATCAGCCAGGGGCCAAGCGTTTGCGTACGCGCGGCGATGCGCGGAGACCAACGCGCTGCCGTTACCGCCAGCAGGATCAGCCCCGACATGATCAGGCACAGATTCGCCAGACCCTGGGTCATCGGCCAGAGACGGGTGGCGTTGGGCAGATACACGATCAATAGCGCCGCCGCGAGCCAGACCGCCGCCGCCACTACGCCGTGCAGCCAGAAGCGCCCCGCCGGTTTTTTCAGCCGTTCGACGCCGGCCGCCAGCTCAACTGAAGACATCGGCAGTGATCTCCGCAGCAAAGGCGTTGGCATCAGTGCTTTGACGGATGACCTCGACGGTTTTCAGGTCGCGAACGTAGGTGGCGATCTCGGCGGTCAGTACCGCGCCGACGGCGTGATGTCCATGGGTGTGATCGTGGAGGATGGCGACGACTTCCTCGGTGGTGGTGTTCAGCGCGTAAGCCTGGAACCCTTTGGCCACCTCCTCCGGATGCTTGACCGAGTAATCGTGAGCTTCAAGAATCGCTTGAGTCAGCGCGGCCACGGCGCGTCTGTCGTCCCGCGCCAGTTTGCCGGTCACACCCACCACGCAGCAGCTGAGGTTGGCGTAGTCCTCCACCAGATTCGACGACAGTTCGCGAGCCTTGCCGGCGTTGATCAGTCGGTACATGAACGGGTCGCTGCCGCTCACCGCCTGCACTTCGCCGCGCTCCAGCGCCGTACCCAGCAAATCGGCCGGATACAGGCGCCACTCTACGTCGCGCACCGGGTCGACGCCATGTTTCTTCAGGAGGATGGAAAAGAAGTTACGGTCGGGACTGGCCATGTCTGTCACGCCGATGGCCTTGCCTTTTAGGTCTTCGAGTGTCTTCACGTTGCCACTCGCCGCCGTCAACAACCGCAGGCATCCGCCGTGGGTTCCGGCAGTCAGCTTGACGTCGAAGCCCTGCTCCAGCGCTTTCAGCCACCGCAGCGCCATGCCGATGCCGGCGTCCGCTTTGCCCGTCGCAATGGCTTCCAGCAACACTTCGGTCGAGTTGCCGAAATTGACCAGCTCGACGTCCAGATTGTGCTTCTTGAAAAAGCCCTGCCCGTGGGCGATGACCACGGGGGCCAGGCACACGGCGTTCAGGTTGATCGCAAGCTTCAGCGCCCTTGGCTGATCGAGCCTGATGAACTCACCCGTGCCCGCAGGCTCGCTCGCCCCGCCACTGACGTCGGCGCCGTGCCCGGCATGCTCCGCATGTTCGTCCGCAGCCCAGACGCCGCGCGGTAATGACAGCAGAAGTGGCGATGCCAGCGCAGCGCCGGCGAGGCTCAGCACCCGCCGACGGCTCAGTTGATCGAAAACAGCCATGGTGTTCCCTTACCCGGTGAGTGAAATGGTCGTCGCCGAACAAGCATTTTTAATAACCAAATCCTGGGGTTTCGCCGACTGCTTAAAACATTAGCACCGGCCATTTAATTAATTAAATTCATTTTTGTTCTATATGACTATGCAAATAGTCTATCTGGATGAGTTCGCAGCCTGCATGTCCGGGGCATCGAAGCGTCCTCGCTGACGGCAATGTCATGCACCACCTCGTGCACTACCGCTATGCTGCGTGCTCGACCCATCACCGGATTCGCGTCGCCAATGAAGACCTCCAAGACCCAGCCCCTCCGCCACTCTCTTCTCATCTCGGGACTGCTCAGCGCGTTGCTATCGGCAGCGCTGCCTGCCCACGCCGAAGACAGCAAACCCACCCGCGTGCGCGGCGCCATCACAGCGATCGAAGGCGATGCGCTGAAAATTCACAGCAATCGCGGAGAGGACCTGCAGGTTGCGCTGACGCCTGACACGCAGATTCGCGGCGTCACGTTGGCGCAGGTGTCGGAAATCAAACCGGGCAGCTACATAGGCTCCGCCGCGGTGCCGCTGCCGGACGGTTCGTTGAAGGCGCTCGAGGTGCATGTGTTCCCGCCGGAAATGGCGGGCACGGGGGATGGCCATCGGGCCTTTGACCTGACGCCGGACAGCACGATGACCAACGGATCGGTCGGCGATCTGGTCGCCAGTAATGGCCGCACCATCACGGTGAATTACAAAGGCGGGCAGAAGAAGATCGTCATCCCTGATGACGTGCCGATCGTCAACCTGGTGCCAGGCGATCGCAGCTTGCTCAAGCCCGGTGTGAAGGTGGTGCTGCAGGCGCAGAAAGGTTCGGACAACTCGCTGACGGCGCTGTCGATTTCTGCAGGGGAAAATGGCGTGACGCCGCCAATGTGAAGCGGCCAATGTGCAGGGCTTGTAGCGTTAAAAACCTGCGTGGCGCCGGTAGATGAAACAGCACCGGTCAGCATGCGCAGGTCAATTAATCAGGTCTGACTTAGAGACAGGTCGCGAGCACCGCGCCACGTTGCTCAACCACCTTGGCGCCGGGCTTGGCGTAGAAATTGACCTTGGTCATGCCCGCCTTGCCCGCCACGTCAGCGAAATATTCGCCCTCGGTGGTGTAGACCGTGAACGCGCCCGGCTCGCCTTTGGCCATGAACACGTCGGCCACATCACCGAACAGCTGAACGTTGGCCCAGGTGACCTTGATGCACTCGGCAACGGCGACCGCAGGCTTCTGACTGGTGTAAACCTGCGCCGGCCCTGCCGAACGTGTCTGATTCAAGCTCATGCAACCCGACAACAGGATCAGTGCCACAGCGCCCGCCCAATGTTTCATGCCAGTCCCGTTCATCAAACGTCCTTTTCGTTAAAAAAGGAACGATGTTACCAGCAACCTCAAGCGAGCCCCATGGGTAAGCCGTCCGAGCGCTTAATCATCCAGCCCGGCGGGCGGTGCAGC
The DNA here is from genome assembly GCF_055283955.1 of Pseudomonas sp. HP_12. Lineage (NCBI taxonomy): Bacteria > Pseudomonadati > Pseudomonadota > Gammaproteobacteria > Pseudomonadales > Pseudomonadaceae > Pseudomonas > Pseudomonas sp. HP_12. Next base: position 20,811 of record NZ_JBTOQG010000059.1, on the reverse strand, counting down.
AGGCGCGGCCTTGCCGGGCTTGGCCGATTTGCCTGACGGCGTTGCGGTCTTCGGCTCGGCGACGGGCGCAGGTGGAGCAGCGGCGGCTGCTTCCTTCTCGGCCATCGGCATCTGGTCGATGGTGCTGAAAATCTCCTTCGGATCGATGGGGCCGTTGTGAGTCATTTTCTTCTCGCCGTCCTTGCCCACCAGAATCACCTGCGCCTGTTTTTCTGTCTGTGCGCCAAGCTTGAGTTCGCGGATCAGGGCCATGGTGGTCTGGGCGTCGAGGTCTTTACCGTTACGCTGCCCCACGGTATTGATGATGGTGTAAAGGACCATGTCACGTTTGGCGAAACCATCTTTGTTGGCGGGTTCGTCCAGACTTTTCTTAAGGGCCCCCAGCGTCGGGTCTGCCGAACTCGACGCGATAACGATCAGTGGACGGGCCTTGCCGCGCTCCTGGGAAAGTGGGCCATCACCGTCGGCAGCCAGCAAAGGGCTCGACACGGCGAACAAAACGGCAAGGGTCAACGACCGGCTAAACATACACACCTCCTCTGGATTTCCATGCACTGATGATCGCGCATCATGGGAAAAGGTCCAGACGGTAGCGGGAAAAAAACCGGATTTATTTCGCGGCGCGCAGAGGCTTGCGGGTATCGAATAGGGTCAAAACGTCCGGCCATAGGGGCTATGGCTGACGTGAGCACCGCTGGCCCGACGGGAAAATTTCGGGCAACAAAAAAGGGCGAATCTTTCGATTCGCCCTTTTTTGTCACCGCCCAGCAGAGCGGATTTGTTTGGTAGGCGCGATTGGACTCGAACCAACGACCCCCACCATGTCAAGGTGGTGCTCTAACCAACTGAGCTACGTGCCTGCTGTGGGTCGGCATTCTACGGATATTCAAATGACTGTCAACGTCTTTTTCGCCCACTAAGCCTATGAATATGCAAATTATTTCCCCGTAGCATCGACATGGGCGGATCAACCTACAGAGTCGCCGTCGATCAGCGAGATTCGGGCGGTGAACGCCATGACCGGCCTCCCGATCGCCAGCGGATGCTTAAGTGAATCAACGAGGGCCCTCGACTTGCGCACCGAACATGCCGCCTGTCGCCATCATGGCACTTCGGACGAACTTCAGATGCCCAATGATGACAAGGAATCACGACACGGAGATCACCTGATGAACAGATTATTGACTGCCTTCACCCTCGGTTGCGCACTGACATGCACTTCTCTCACAGCGCTGGCTGGCGCCACATCGCCAGACATGGGTCCGCCACCGTCCCAGACCGGCATCGACCCGCGCGTACAGGGCAGCGACCCGGCTCGCCAGGGCTCTGATGTGGACACGCAAACCAAGAAAGGCATCAGCATTGGCGGCGGCACGTCGATGAGCAATGGCACCGGCAATAACAACGACGCCGATTTGCCCGGTGGCGATACCACCAATGGCGGCGGCAGCAAGGGCTCGGGTTCGTCGAGCGCGGGCGGCGCTGGCGGTTGAAGCACTACGTAGGCGCGGGCCGCTACAGACGAATCATTAAGGGCGCTTGAACAGCGCCCTTTTCGTGCCCGGTTGTCGTGGCTTACCGTCGTGCTTTGATATAGTGCGTGGCCGCCGCGCCTCAACCAGGGTCGCGGACCCGGGCGTCATCAACAGTGGAGAGCGGCACCGTGGGCATGAAGAAATCAGCGCTGGAACTCAAGCGTGACCTGAGCACCATCGCGGCCAATCTGGAAAGCACTGCAGGCGAAATCAGCCGACTGGCCGAACGGGTCAACGATGTGGACGTGGTCGCGGTGCTGCACTTGATGAACCAGCAGTACAAGGACGCTGACCGCCTGCGCGCCTATGTGGACGAGATCAGGGCGGGCCGCATTACCCGCGCCAAGGCCGACTGATCGGCCGGCGCAATGGCCGCTCGCCCGGGGTGATTCAGGTTCAAGCAAGCAAAAAAGGGTGACCCTCTCGGGCCACCCTTTTTTGTTACCGCCCAGCAGAGCGGATTTGTTTGGTAGGCGCGATTGGACTCGAACCAACGACCCCCACCATGTCAAGGTGGTGCTCTAACCAACTGAGCTACGTGCCTGCTGTGGGGCGGCATTCTACCGGGATCCGGAACGCTGTCAACTTTGATTCATCCCTAAGCCTATGAATGTGCGAGCTATTTACCCCTGCACTGGCGAATCGGGCTAAATGAACGCGCCCATGCCTCGGTGGCCAATGCCTTGCCGGCATCGCGTCAAGGCCCGCAAACCTCCAGCGTCGGCTGGCCGCAAAATTTCATCTCAGGTAGGATCCGCCCACTCGTAAAAAATATAAAACAGGGGTTACAGGATGACGAACACGCCATACCCACATTCCTACTACGCCGCTTCCGCTAATCCGGTTCCGGTTCGGCCTCGGCTGCAGGGGGACGTCGAGACCGACGTGGTCATCATCGGCGCCGGTTACACCGGGCTCTCCAGCGCGCTGTTTCTCCTGGAACACGGCTTCAAGGTTACCGTGCTGGAAGCGGCGAAAGTCGGTTTCGGCGCCTCGGGACGTAACGGCGGACAGATCGTCAACAGCTACAGCCGCGACATCGACACCATCGAAAAGAGCGTCGGGCCCAAGGAAGCACAATTGCTCGGGCACATGGCCTTCGAGGGCGCGCAGATCATCCGGGACCGCGTCGCCAAATACCAGATCCAGTGCGACCTCAAAGACGGCGGGGTTTTCGCCGCGATCACGCCCAAGCAAATGGGCCATCTGGAGTCGCAGAAACGTCTCTGGGAACGCTACGGCCACACGCAGCTGGAGCTGATGGACCAGCGCCGCATCCGTGAGGTGGTGGCGTGCGACCAATACATCGGCGGCATGCTCGACATGAGCGGCGGTCACATCCACCCGCTGAACCTGGCGCTGGGCGAGGCGGCGGCGGTCGAGTCCCTGGGCGGGGTTATTTACGAACAGTCTGCGGCTACCCGCATTGATCGCGGCGCCAGCCCGGTCGTGCACACCGCCGAGGGCAAGGTTCGGGCGAAGTTCGTGATCGTGGCAGGCAACGCCTATCTGGGCAATCTGGTCCCGGAACTGGCGGCCAAATCGATGCCCTGTGGCACGCAGGTGATCACCACCGAGCCGCTGAGTGAGGAACTGGCGAGCACGTTGCTGCCCCAGGATTACTGCGTCGAGGACTGCAACTACCTGCTGGATTATTACCGGCTTTCCGGCGACAAGCGTCTGATCTTTGGCGGCGGCGTGGTCTACGGCGCCCGCGATCCGGCGAACATCGAAGCGATCATCCGGCCGAAGATGCTCAAAGCGTTTCCGCAACTGAAGGACGTGAAGATCGATTACGCCTGGACCGGAAACTTCCTGCTGACCTTGTCGCGGTTGCCCCAAGTCGGCCGGCTGGGCGACAACATCTATTACTCCCAGGGATGCAGCGGACACGGCGTGACTTACACCCATCTGGCCGGCAAAGTGCTGGCCGAAGCCTTGCGCGGACAGGCAGAGCGATTCGACGCCTTCGCCGGCCTGCCGCACTACCCGTTCCCCGGCGGGCAATTGTTGCGCACGCCGCTGACTGCATTGGGTGCCTGGTATTACAGCCTGCGGGACAAGCTGGGGTTCTGAATCAGAGGCGATGAACGGCCAACCGTTAACGGGCAGCTGGATTGTTCAGCGCCTTCACCGCCTCGCCAGCCGCCTGTTCCTGACCGGCCTGGGCCAGATCATTGGCGGCTTTGAGCCAGCGTTCACGGTCTACCGGCACGGGCACCTGGCGTGGGCTCTGGATCAGCACCGCCCAGTTGCCGGCGTCGTTCCAGTCCGAGGTGAACGAATCGAAGCTCACCGTCACTCGCCCCGGCCCGGTATAGATCAGCACCGTTCGCTTGTTCTGATCGAACCCGGCCAGCACGCCGTAGCGCTGTTCTTTCCAGAACATCGAGCCGTCCGAAAACCGCACCATGACCGGATACCCCGCCGACACCTGCGCCAGCAGGTCTGGAAAACCGTGGTCGACGGGGTACACCACAAACCCGTATTCCCGGGCCAAGTCCAGCATGCTGCGGTCGAGCTTGTCTTCGGCGCCCGGGAGTTTGAGCGGTTTTTCCAGCAGCCCCGGCGTGGTCTGTACGCCATGGACGGTCAGCATGCTGGCCAGTGCGAACGGCGCGCTTTGATAATCCTTGCCCCGGAACGACGGCACCGCGTTGATTTCAACCCGGTCGGGCAGCGTCTTGTACATCGGCGGGTAGCCGGGTTTCCAGTTGTGGGCATTCGAGCAGCCTGCCAAGACCAGCACGGCGGCGAGCGCCAGCCATTTGCGTCGACCTGCAACGCTATCCAATCGCGTCAATGCCCGCACGTTCTTCACTCACTTGACTGATGGCGAGGGATCCCTGGATCCGGCCGGAACGCGGATGATAGAGCCGCCACCGGTTGCGGTATAGCCCGAAACGCTGTCAACGCGAGTGGATAGAACAAATCGGTCATGCAATTCCTACCACCGGTCAATTTTTGGCAACAACAGGGAGGCTAGACTGTCGGTTACTAAGAGACGAAGAGAAGAGCCGGAGGAAGCCATGAGCCTCGGAATGACCATTGTGATGTTGATCGCTGCCTGGCTGGCCGTTGCGGCCGCCATGTTGTGGGGGGTGATGCGTATCTCGCGTCGCCATCATCCGCATTATCGGGAAACCGAAGCCGCGAAATCCGTAGAACGCGCACAACGCAAAATCCGTCATGTCACGGCCCATTGATACTGCCGTGTAACGACTGATCACCGTACAAATGAAAACGGTCGGTAATGGCATCCCATTCCCGACCGTTTTTTATTGCCCTGCTTTTGTGCTGCTTCGCTCTTTATCGGCGGGCGAAGCTTATCCAGGCGTCAGACCTTCTGGCCCTGCGCTTCGGCATCCAGGCGGCGCTGGCGGGACCGACGAACTAGCATGTTCAGCACTTCAATCAGCGCCGAGAACGCCATGGCGGTGTACACGTAGCCTTTCGGAACGTGGGCGCCGAAGCCTTCGGCGATCAGCGTCATGCCGATCATGATCAGGAAGCCCAGCGCCAGCATGACCACGGTCGGGTTATCGTTGATGAACTTGGCCAGGGGCTCCGACGCCACCAGCATCACGACTACGGCGGCCACCACGGCGATGACCATGATCGGCAAGTGCTCGGTCATGCCAACGGCGGTGACGATACTGTCGATGGAGAACACCAGGTCGAGCATCAGGATCTGACCGATCGCAGCGGCCATGCCCAGGGTGACGGTGCTGGACGCGGCTTTCTCGGCTTCGCTTTTGACGTCGACGCTGTGGTGAATCTCGGTCGTTGCCTTCCAGACCAGGAACAGGCCACCGGCGATCAGGATCATGTCCTTCCAGGAGAAGGCCTGGCCGAACACTTCGATCACCGGCGCGGTCAGCTGGACAATCCACGCCACGGTGGTCAGCAGGCCCAGACGCAGGATCAACGCCATGCTGATACCGATCCGGCGCGCCTTGGTGCGCTGATGAACCGGCAGCTTGTTGGTGAGAATCGAGATGAAAATGAGGTTGTCGATACCGAGCACGATTTCCATGACGACGAGTGTCGCCAGAGCGATCCACGCCGTTGGGCTTGCAGCCAGTTCCAGAAGGTATTCCATATACGCGAGTGTCCAGGATCAGTTCAAGGGATAGGGCGGCATTCTAGGGACGGAAACACTTCAGCAAAATTCGTATTTTTCAGGCGTATACTTCGGTTTTCCCGAAGTGACAGCGCCCATGCTCAATTACCGACAGCTGCATTATTTCTGGGTCGTGGCCAAAACCGGCAGCATTGTCCGCGCCTGCGAGCAATTGAACCTCACGCCACAGACCATCAGCGGGCAAATCAGCCTGCTGGAGCAGACCTACGGCGTCGAGTTGTTCAAGCGCGTTGGCCGCCAGCTGGAGCTGACCGAAACAGGCCGCGTCGCCCTGCCCTACGCCGAGCAGATGTTCCAGCTCGGTGGCGAGCTCGAAGCGGTGTTGCGCGCACAGCCCGACGAACAGCAAATTCTCTTCCGCGTCGGCGTCGCCGATGTCGTGCCCAAATCCATTGTCTATCGGCTCATCGCGCCGAGCATGGCGCTCAATGAGCTGGTGCGCATCAGTTGCCGGGAAGACCAGCTCGAACGCCTGCTGGCGGATCTCGCGATTCAGCGCCTGGACCTGGTGATTTCCGACAGCCCGATGCCTTCTCATCTGGACATTAAAGGCTACAGCCAGAAGCTGGGCGAATGCGGCGTGAGCTTTTTTGCCACCCGCGCCCTCGCCGCCCTGTACGGCGAGAACTTCCCCCACGGCATGCAAGGCGCGCCGCTGCTGGTCCCAGGACAGCAAACGGTGGTGCGCAGTCGCCTGATGCGCTGGTTCGCCGAGCAGAATATCCAGCCGAAAATCGTCGGGGAGTTCGACGACAGCGCCCTGATGAAGGCGTTCGGCAAGTCCGGCAGCGGGATCTTCATCGCGCCAAGCGTGATCGCCGATGAAGTGATCGAGCAATACGACGTCGAGCTGATCGGCCATACCGATGCCGTGACCGAGTCGTTCTACGCGATTTCGGTCGAGCGCAAGGTCAGGCACCCCGGCATCGTCGCGATTACCGAAGGCGCACGCCACCAGTTGTTCCCGGACTAGGCGTCGCAGGCTGCGGGGTTTGGGCGGACGGTCATCAGCAGCAGGGCCAGCAGAATCGACAGCAGAATGATGCCAGCCGCCGCGAAGCCCAGACTGCCAAGGCCCAGATGATCGATCACCCGCCCGCCAATGATCGCGCCAATGCCGATGCCCAGATTGGCGCCCGCGATGTTCAGCGATGCGGCGAAGGCCGGGGCCTGTGGCGCCGCTTTCATCAGCCGGACGTGGCTGACCAGAAACAGCGCCGCCTGGGTTGCGCCCCACACGGCCAACGCCAGGGCCAGCGCAGGCAGGGAATGCATGCTCGGCACCACCATGACCATGCCGCCAATCATGAACGTACAAAAGGTCAGGCTGGCGATCAGTGGGTGGCGATCCACCAGCCGCCCGCCCAGTGAATTGCCCAGCAAGCCCACCGCGCCGAAGCCCATCAGGCACCAGCCGACCACCGTGCCGTTGAAGCCGGCGAGCCGCTCGAGCATGTCCGCCAGGTACGTGTAGGCGGTGAACATACCGCTGAAGACCAGCACCGACAGCAGCACGTGGCCCTGCATCAACGGGCTGCGCAGAATGCGGAACTGGCTGCGGAACGAGGCCTGATCCTTGTGCACGCTGCGGGGCAGGTAAATGAACAGCAGCAGCGCCTTGGCGAACGCCATCACCGCGAGGACGGCGAAGGCGCTGCGCCAGCCGATGGCGTCCGAGATCAAGGTGCCGACGGGGATACCGAACACCGTGGCGCAGACGATACCGAAACCGATCTTGGCAATCGCGCGGCCGGCGTGGTCAGGGCCAACGATGTCTACGGCGGTTTCGCTGGCCAGGGCCCAGAACACCGGCAGCCCGAGGGCCGGGATCAGCCGCGCGGCGGCCATCACCCAAATGTTGGGCGCCAGCGCGGCAACGGCGTTGGAGACGCCAAACATGATCAGCACCGAAATGAACAGGCGCTTGCGCTCGAAGCGCGAAAAATACGCGGTCAGGAACGGTCCGAAGCAGGCCACCGTGAAGGCGAACAGCGTGACCAGCAAGCCGGCCTGGGGGATGGTGACGGCCAGGTCGCGGGCGATGGCGGGAAGCAGACCGACGATGACGAACTCTGTGGTCAGCACGGTAAAGCCCGCAGCCGACAGCAGATAGATGGGGAAAAACATGAAATCTCCAGAACGACAAAACGACCGGTCCTCGCGGAGCGGTCGATCGGATGTGGCGTGAATCAGGACGCGGAGGTTATCAGAGCCGGGCGCTTGGGAGCCAGGCGCCGGACGAGCCACGTGTCGCTGCCCGAGCAGAGCCGGGCAGCGAGGCCTGTCAGTAAGCGCCCATGTAGTCGCGCTTGCCGACTTCCACGCCGTTGTGGCGCAGCAGGTCATAGGTGGTGGTGACGTGGAAGAAGAACTGCGGCAGCGAGTAATGCAGCAGGTAGGTCTGGGTGCTCAGACGTTTTTCCTTGTCGGTGCCAGGGCGCAGGACGATTTCCCGCGCTTCGTTGCCATCGACCTGTTCGGCCTTGATCGTGTCGAGGAACGCCAGCACTTTGGTCAGCAGCGCTTGCAGGTCGGCGAAGGTGGTTTCGGTGTCTTCGTACTTCGGCGGCTCAAGACCTGCCAATCGTGCGCCGGCGCCTTTGGCGAAATCAACGGCAATCTGCACCTGACGCACCAGCGGGAACATGTCAGGGAACAGACGCGCCTGCAGCAGGGCATCCGGCTGAATGTTTTTGGCGGTGGCGTGGGCTTCGCCTTTGGCCAGGACGGCGCTGAGGGCGGTGAGCATTTGCTTGAAGACAGGGATCGAAGCGGCGTAGAGAGAAAGGGTCATGGCAGTTCCTCGGGAAATGAGTCGCACGGAGGCGGACGCGAACGCGGCTTGTCTTTTACCTCATCCAGCCCCTACCCTCATAGCCTTTTCAACGCTTGGGGAATGGGTCATGTCTGACGAGCTGGATTCCAAAAACACCGTTGAAGCCTCGGATGCGCTGCAGCTGAGCAGCACCGAAGTGCGTATTTTGGGCTGCCTGATCGAGAAGCAGGCGACCCATCCCGAGACCTACCCCTTGACCCTCAACGCACTGGTGCTGGCCTGCAACCAGAAGACCAGTCGCGAGCCGGTGATGAACCTCACGCCCGGCCAGGTTGGCCAGAGCCTGCGCGCGCTGGAAAGCCTGCAATTGACGCGTCTGGTCATGGGCAGCCGGGCGGACCGCTGGGAACACCGCGTCGACAAAACCCTGGAGCTGGTGCCGGCGCAACTCATCCTCACCGGCCTGCTGTTGCTGCGCGGCCCGCAAACCGTCAACGAGCTCTTGACTCGCAGCAACCGCCTGCATGACTTCGAGGATACCGACGCAGTGCTGCATCAGCTTGACCGGCTCATTGGCCGAGGGCTGGCGGTGTTGATCCCGAAACAGGCAGGCCAGCGCGAAGACCGCTATATGCATGCGCTGGGTGATCCGGCTGACAGGGAGACAATGCTTGCCGCCCGCGCGCATCCGGCAGAGCGCAATAGCGGCGGCAGCCATTCGGGCAGCGCGGGCAGCTCGGCGATGGCGGAGAGGGTCGAAGCCCTCGAAGCCCGCATCGCCGCCCTGGAAGAGCGGCTGGCATTGCTGGAAGGTTGAGAGCGGCTCCGAGGAATCCTAAGCCTGGTGCAAAACCTGTGGGAGCGAGCTTGCTCGCGAAGGGGCGGGTACATCCACTGCATGTGCAGCGGCGGATATACCGTCTTCGTGAGCAAGCTCACTCCCACATGTCCCCTGTCTGCCGCGCGACAGCGTGCTGCCTGAAGATCGGTAGCCAAGCACACCCTGGCGTTACCCAAGCGCAAGCATCAACCCCGCGCGAACGCCGCCGCTGCCTGATACTGCTCCTCGGTGGGCGTCACGCCGGTGTAAAGAATGAACTGCTCCAGCGCTTGTATCGCCGCGACCTGGTCACCGGTGATCAGGCGCTTGCCGAGGCGCTCGGCCTCGACAATGAACGGCGTGCGCGCCGGCGTGGCGACCACGTCAAACGCGGTGTTGGCGTGTTCGATGGCGGACACGTCGAAGGCCAGCGCATCGGCCTGATCGCCAGCCATCCCCAGCGGGGTGACGTTGACCAGCAGCGGTGGGCGCTCGCTGCCCAGTTCGGCTTGCCACGCGAAGCCGCAGGTCTGTGCAAGCGCCCTGCCCGCCTGCTCGTTGCGCGCCACGATCAGCCCGTCAGTAAAGCCGGCGTCACGCAGGGCACAGGCGACGGCCTTGGCCATGCCACCACTGCCGCGCAAGGCAAAGCGGGTGCGCGGCACTTCATGGGTATCGACCAGTTGGGCGATGGCGATGTAATCGGTGTTGTAGGCTTTCAAGTGGCCATCGGTGTTGACGATGGTGTTGATGGATTGAATGGCGTCGGCGGACGCGTCCAGTTCATCGACCAGTGCAATAGAGGCTTCTTTAAACGGCATCGACACGCCGCACCCGCGAATGCCCAATGAACGCATACCGGCAATGGCTGCAGGCAGGTCGTTTGGCGAAAAGGCCTTGTAATAGAAGTTCAAGCCCAACTGTTGATACAGGTGGTTGTGGAAGCGCACGCCGAAGTTGCCCGGGCGTCCGGCCAGCGACATGCACAACAGCGTTTCCTTACTGGCAGTGACCAACATGAAATCTCCCGAGTGGTATTAGAAGACGCCTGGGGAAAGGCGTAGAATCGCGACGCTCCGCCGAAAGCGGCAAAGCCATTGTCATTAAAAGTGTCGAATACCTTACACAAAATTTACGCAACGGCCTCGCAGATATTTCCGAAACCGTTGTCTGAGAAGTTATCCCGTGGCAGTGCCTGAGCGTAACGCAGGCTCGCGACAACGGGACTGAACACCGAGGAACAGTCATGATTCGTCAGATCCCCAAAGTTGCCTTGTTGTTAGGCGCCCTCGCCCTCGCAGGCCAGGCTGAAGCCCATGGCGGCGGCCCGGGCTGGGGTGGAGCCGCCGTAATCGGTGCGGTCGTCGGCGGTGTTGTCGGCGCGGCAGTGGCGTCCGGGCCGGTTTACGCAGCACCCGCTCCCGTGTACGCGGCCCCGGCGCCGGTTTATTACGCGCCACCGCCTCCACCGCCGGTTTACTACCAGCCGGCTTATGTCGTTGAGCGCCCGGTCGTCTACGCACCGCGTTACTACGGCCCGCCACGTTATTACGGCCCACCACCGGGCTACTACCATGGTGGCGGTCGCTGGTAACAGCGGTTTGCTCCTGAGCACAGGGCTGTCGATCCATGGTCGCCAGCCCTCACCCAACACAGACCCCGCCTTCCCGGCGGGGTTTTTGTTTCAGGGGTATTGATGCCGGACCGCAGCACCGCTTTGCGCACGTGTCCCCATCACTGTCCCTACCCGCTCATCAATGACGACTATCGAGAGCGGTGATTTCTGCATCGACCGGTCGGGCCTTAAAGTAGCGCCATAGATTGTTGGAGGCACTTATGACCAAGGTTCAAATCATGTCGGTTGTCGGCAGCGCAGTTCCCCCTCAGCTTCGTGAGCGCGGTCTGTTAGCGTGCTGGTACCTGATGCAGAACGGCGAACCCGTCAGTGGTCCTTTGCCTTCACTGCCAGCGGCGCAGGCCCTGTCGCAGCAACTTGAATGCCGCTCACTCAACAGCTGAACTCCTATTCGCTCTTCCCTGTGAATCGTGCGTTGCTCCGCACACCCCTTTAGCCCGCCTCTTTAATGACGCGGGCTTTTTTTTGCGTGACGATCCGATGTTGAGGCGCAGCGCCGTTTAACAGCCAGGCCATAATCGGCAATTCGACCCGTTTAAATACAGGCTTTTTGGATCCGCCACCTGAACCTGACCTATACAACGGTGCTTTATTAGCGAAACCCCGCACCGCCCCATCGACAACTTCAGAAACTTGCTCCTAAAATGCGCCGAACTTGTTGTCGTGCTTGAAGAAAGTCCGACGTTCCACGCTATTTCCATCCTTTAGTGAGCTTTGCTCTTGAAAATTCGCCCAACCGTCATCGGCCTATTATTTGCACTTACAGGCTGCGCACTTTCCACTGCCGCATTTTCCACCACCGCACTGGCGAAAGAGCCGGCGGCGTTCAATCGCGACCCGGCCAATCTTCATCTGGCCTCCGGCAGCGCCATGATCACCGATCTGCAAACGGGTCAGGTGTTGTATGCGAGTAACCCCGACATTGTCGTGCCGATCGCCTCGGTGACCAAGCTGATGACCGCGATGGTCACCCTCGACGCCAAGCTGCCGATGGACGAGATGATCAAGGTCGACATCTCCCAGACCGCGGAAATGAAAGGCGTGTTCTCCCGGGTCAAGCTGGGCAGTGAGCTGAACCGCCACGACATGATGCTGATCACCCTGATGTCGTCGGAAAACCGCGCAGCGGCGAGTCTGGCGCACAGTTATCCGGGCGGTTATCCAGCGTTTATCCGGGCAATGAATGCCAAGGCCAAGTCCCTGGGCATGAACCACACCGTGTACATGGAGCCCACCGGCCTGTCGGTGTACAACGTTTCCACCGCGCGGGACCTGACCAAGCTGGCCCTGGCCGCACGCAACTACCCGATGCTGCGCGAGCTGAGCACCACGCCGGAGAAAACCGTGACCTTCCGCAAGCCGAATTACATCCTCGGCTTCAGCAACACCGACCATCTTGTGCGTAAATCCAACTGGGACATCAAGCTGACCAAAACCGGCTTCACCAACCAGGCGGGTCACTGTCTGGTGCTGTTGACCAGCATGGCCAATCGTCCGGTGTCCGTGGTCATTCTCGACGCCTTCGGCAAATACACCCACTTCGCCGATGCCAGCCGCATGCGCTTGTGGATGGAAACCGGCAAGAGCGGCCCGGCGCCGGAAGTTGCACTGCAGTACAAAAAAGAAAAGAACCAGGTGATGAGGCAGAAGGGTTTGCAGGCGTCGGAATAAGACGTCGCGCCCCTGTCAGTGGGAACCCGTCGGGCGCCCACTGATCACTGACTCGCCCGCGCCATGCGCTTGAGTATCACCACCATCCCCACGCCCAGCCCGGCCATGCCGACCAGCAACGCCGGGTAGCTGATCCACCACGCAATGGGCGTGGTCATCATGCTGTATTCCGACATCCCGCCAATCCCCGCCACCAGATTCAATGGCAAGAACACCACGTTGATCAACGTCAGCTTGCGCAGCAGGTTATTGGTGTTGTTATTGACCAGATTACCCCGCGCATCCATCAGACTGGCGAACACCGTGGAGTAGATGTTCGCCTGTTTATGGCACTGCTCGTTCTCGATGATCATGTCTTCGATCAGCGCCAGGCTGTCGCCGGAAAACTGATGCTTGTGGGCGTGATTGCGCAAGCGCGTCAGCACCGAACCGTTGCTGTCGATGGCGTTGATGTAATAGACCAGGCTTTCGCTCAGGTTGAACATCTGCACCAGATGGCGGCTGTCCATCGACGCATTGAACTGATGCTGCAGTTCACGAGCGATCATCTTGATCACCTTGAGGTGACCCAGATAGTGATGGATGTTCTGGAACAGCACCTCCAGCAACACGTCCAGCAGCGTGTGCATCGGCCGGTGCTGTCCGAGGTCGCTGATCTGCTTGCTGTCGGCACAGATCAGCACCATGTGATGGGGGCTGAGCAGCACCCCGAACGACGACACGTCGAAGGAAAACGTGTCCTTGCCCGAGTAGTTTTCCGGGCGCTTCCAGATCATGAACAGCGCGTCAGGATGAAACTCGATGCGCGACACCTCGTCGGGGTCCAGCGCCGAGGCCAGAGCGTGGTCGTCGAGGTTGAAGCGCTCCAGCAGCAGCGTCTTTTCGGCGGCGTCCGGGTCGCTGAACCAGAGCACGCTGGCATCCGCTTCGGCGCATTCCCGTAACCTGCCCGCCTCCAGGCGGTGGCCCTTGATCACCGGCCTAACCCGCCAGACCGCGACGTTTGATGTCGAGGCGGCGAATGAACTCTTCCAGCACCAGCGCGTACAGATCGTCCTGCAGCCAGGCGTCTTCAATGCCGGCGTCGAGGTTGGGGTTGTCGTTGACTTCGATAACCACCACGCGATCGCCGGACTGCTTCAAGTCGACGCCATACAGCCCGTCGCCGATCAGGTTGGCAGTCTTCACCGCCAGATCCACCACGGCCTTTGGCGCGTCGTGAACCGCGAGCGTGCGGCACTCGCCGTTGATTTCCGCATCGATGGCCTTGTGGTTGTAAATCTGCCAATGCCCCTTGGACATAAAGTACTGGCAGGCGAACACCGGTTTGCGATTGAGCACGCCGATGCGCCAGTCGTATTCGGTGTAGAGGTATTCCTGGGCCAGCAACAGCACCGAATGCTCAAACAGTTCCCGCGCCGCTTCCTGCAATTGCTGCGCGTCCTGCACTTTGATCACGCCCTTGGAAAAACAGCCATCGGGGATTTTCAGCACCAGCGGAAAGCCAAGCCGTGCCGCGACGTACTCCAAATCATCCGGTCGCTCCTTGTAGAGGATTTCCGTGGCCGGCATGCCCAGCTTGTGGCTCTTGAGCAGGTCGGTCAGGTAGACCTTGTTGGTGCAACGCAGGATCGACGCCGGGTCATCCATCACCACCAGCCCTTCGCTCTCGGCCTTTTTGGCGAAGCGGTAGGTGTGGTTGTCGACGCTGGTGGTCTCGCGGATCAGCAGCGCGTCGTATTCGGCCAGCCGCGAGTAATCCTTCTTCTCGATCAGCTCGACGTCCACGCCCAGTTGCTGGCCGACGCGGATGAAGTTGTCCAGCGCCTTGCGGTTGGACGGCGGCAACGCCTCCTGCGGGTCATGCAGGATCGCCAGGTCGTAGCGATAGGTGCGAGGGGAACGGGGCTGGCGCCAAATCTTGCGGCTGAAACTGTCGAGAGATTGCGCGAACTGGTCCTGCTGGTGATCACGCAGGCGGGTCAAGGCGCCGGTCTTGATGCCGACGATGTGCCAGTTGTCGCGCTTGCGAAACTCCACCAGCAGGATCGGCGCCGGAAACGCCTCGAACAGTTGACGGGCAAGGTCCTGCAACGGAGCGAGATCGGTCTGACCGAAATACAGGCTCAGGGTGAAGCCTTCGGTTTCGTCATACGGATGGTCACGCAGTGCGTGTTCGAGGCGCTTGTCGAGGTCATCCAGGGCCAGGCCGTAAAGGGATTTCCGGGTCAGTTCGCTGATGGTTTTGACCGACGGAATCACGTGGTGACCCCGGGCTTCGGCCAACAGCGAGCAGTAATAACCGTGGCCCAGGTAGCGGTAACTGCGGCACAGGCTGATCACTTGCACCCGCTGACCGGCAGTATTCTGGGGCGGATTTTCCAGGTAGTCCTGGGCGCTGATCAGGTGTTCGCTGGGCAAGTAAGACGACCAGTCTTCAAGCCGCTCCACAACAATCAACAGTTGGCTTCGGGTTGAAACAGGTCTCAGCGGATTGACATTTAAAGTTGCCGAACGCTGAGGTTGTGCTGATACTTCGTCGGTCTTCACCGGCACCGCATTCATGAGTTGATCCTTCGGGAAACAGTCCTTTCTATAAAACATGGCTTTGTAGAAATGTCCCGTTTCGTTACTCACTCTTTACGGTGTCGGACATGAACTTTATATATCGCCTCGCCCAGCCTGCCGATGTGGATGAACTGTTGGTGCTGGAAAACCAGTGCTTCGAATCCGATCGCCTGAATGCGCGCAGCTTTCACTGGATGGTCACGCGGGCCAATGCGCGATTGATCGTCGCGCTATGCGATCAGGCCGATCAACGCCTGGCCGGTTACGCGCTGGTGCTGTTCCATCGCGGCACGTCTCTGGGCCGGCTTTACTCCCTGGCGATCAGCGACGATGCCCGGGGCCAGGGCCTCGGACAGCAACTGCTGGCCCAGGCCGAACAGCATGCCCTTGAGCGTGAGTGTGCCTATTTGCGGCTCGAAGTCCGCCCGGACAACGCCCCGGCGATTCGCTTGTACGAGCGCAACGGCTATCGCCTGTTCGACCGCATCGACGATTACTACGAAGACCACGCCCCGGCGCTGCGCTACGAAAAACGCATCCGCGAACACGCCACCGGCGTTGCCCGTCACGTGCCCTACTACCCGCAAACCCTGGACTTCAGCTGCGGCCCGGCGTGCCTGTTGATGGCGATGAAAGCCCTGCAACCGCCACGCGCCATGCAACGTCACGAGGAGCTGCAGATCTGGCGCGAGGCGACGACGGTGTTCATGACTTCAGGCCACGGCGGATGCAGCCCGCAAGGTTTGGCGCTTGCCGCATTGCGCCGAGGCTTCGAGGTCGGCCTGCAGGTGTCGGTGCGTGGGCCGTTGTTTCTGGCTGGAGTGCGCAGCGAAGAGAAGCGCGAGGTCATGCGCCTGGTGCATGAGGAATTCAGCCGCGAGCTGGCTGAAAGCACGGTCCGTCAACTGGGCAGTGCGCCGCTTAATCTCTGGCAACTGCAAAAGGACAACAGCCTGGCGCTGGTGCTGATCAGCAGCTATCGGTTGACCCGTTCCAAGGCACCCCACTGGGTGCTGGTCACCGGTTGCGATGATGACTTCGTGTATTTGCACGACCCCGATATCGATCACAGCCAACAGCGTCAGGCCATGGACTGCCAATACATGCCGGTCAGCCACAAAGAGTTCGCCGGCATGAGTTGCTTTGGCGCCGACAAACTTCGCGCGGCGGTGGTTCTTTATCCCCAGGGGCATGCGCCTATATAAACGGCGTCAGGCAAGGCGCCGTTTGCGTAAAGATCCCGTCGTATTGATTGCAGTTGCACCGGCAAAAGGAATGAATAGTCGCTCAGCCTTTGGGCGACTTACTGGATGAGCGTGATGGATAACTCGGTAATCGGTTTGATAATTCTTTCGGTGATAGCGCTGTTTGGCGTGTCGGCGTTCTACTTTGATTTTGTTCATCCGCACCGCGAGGGCAAGCACCCGCAGAACTGATGAGCGACGCCCCAACGGATTATTTTTCTTTTCCCACTTGATCGATCAGGGCGTAACGCCAACGACCCGCTAAGCTTGAGTCGTTGACGCTTGCTTTGCACATCGCTCGGGGGAGTTGAAACATGCTCATCAAATGGGTACTGGCTGCATTGCACCTGCTGGCGTTCGGTTTTGCCATAGCGGCGGTGCTGGCGAGGGGACGGGCGTTGCGGCGGTTGCGCACGGATGATCCGCGATCGTTCAGGGATGTCTTCGTGGTCGACAATATCTGGGGCGTTTCAGCAGGGGTTCTGCTGATTACCGGGGCGTTTCGGGCGTTCGGCGGGCTGGAAAAAGGCTCGTACTACTACCTGCATCAGCCACTGTTTCACCTGAAAATGGCGGCGTTCGTGGCCATGCTGGCGCTGGAAGTGGTGCCGATGTTCGCGCTGATCAAATGGCGCATCGCGTTCAAGAAGAACCAGCCCATTGATACGTCCCTGTCCCGGCGGTTCGCGCGGATCAGCCATATGGAGGCGCTGCTGATGGTCATCATCGTCATCGCCGCCACGGGTATGGCGCGGGGAATCTTGTTGAGCTGAGGCCTGAGCCGATGCCCAGACCTCCAGCGGTCAGGTCACCCAGAAGAACATCAGGGTCAGGTTCGCGCCCGAGATCAGTCCGAACAGACCCCAGGCCAGGGTTTTGGTCAGGCGGCTGTTGGCGAACGGGCCCATCAGTTGCGGGTCGCTGGTGAAGCGGATCAGCGGCCACAGTGCGAACGGTAACTGCAGGCTGAGGACGACCTGGCTGAGCACCAGCATCTTGCCCACCGCACCATCGCCAAACCAGATCACCCCGACGAATGCCGGAATCAGCGCCAGCCCGCGCGTCGCCAGGCGGCGTTGCCAGCACGGTATCTTCGCTTTCAGAAACCCTTCCAGCACCACTTGGCCGGCGATGGTCCCGGTGAACGTCGAGCTCTGCCCTGCCGCCAGCAACGCGACACCGAACAACACGCTGGCCACGGCGCCGCCCACCAGCGGATCGAGCAAGTGGTAGGCGTCCTGAATTTCCACGATGTCGGTGTGGCCAGTGCCGTGGAACGCGGCAGCCGCCAGAATCAGAATGGCCGCGTTGATCACCAGCGCCAGGCTCAGGGAGGCAATGGTGTCGACCCGGGCGTATCGAATGGCGCTGGCCTTGCTTTCGAGCGAGGTGCCGTTGACCCGGGTCTGCACCACCGATGAATGCAAGTACAGGTTATGGGGCATGACCGTCGCACCGAGAATCCCGATGGCGATGTACAGCGGCTCTTGATTGCTCAGCATCTCCCACGACGGCTTGAGCCCCGCCACGACGTCCGGCCAGAACGGTTTGATCAGCACCAGCTCGATAAAGAAGCAGGTCGCGATGGTCGCGATCAGCCCCAGCACAATGGCCTCCAGACGGCGGAAATTGGCGCCCTGCAAAGCCAGCACGATGACCGTGTCGAACGCCGTCAGCGCCACTCCCGTGGTAATCGACACCCCCAGCAGCAAGTGAAACGCCAGCGCGGCACCCAGCACTTCCGCCAGATCGGTCGCCAGGATCGACAGCTCGGCGAGAATCCACTGGCCCATGCCGACCCGGCGGCTGTAGTGCTCCGAGGACAGCTGCGCCAGATCGCGGCCGGTGGCGATGCCCAGGCGTGAACACAGATTTTGCAGCACCATGCCCGACAGACTGGCCAGCACCACCACAAACAGCAGCGAATAACCGAAACGCGAACCGGCTTCGATGGCGGTGGCCCAGTTACCGGGGTCCATGTAGCCGATGGAGATCAACAGGCCGGGGCCGACGAACAGCATCAGCTTGCGCAGGAAGGACGCATTGGCGGGAATGGCGACGCTGTCGGTGGTTGCCGACGGGCAAAATGGCGCGGTGGCGGTGGTCGGTAGTTTGTACTTCACGGGAATCCGAAACGTGGTGGCGGTCAGCCCCGGAGCTTAAACGCGCAGAAACGTTTTGTCTTGAATCTCTGGGGCACTAACATGCTGCGTCTCACCGATCCGGAAAAAACAATAATGCATGCCGCTTCTGACAGCCCCGATAACGCCCGCCCGACCCAGGACGGACTCGACCCGATACGCGCGGCGCGGATTTCCGCCCGCATCGACCGCCTGCCCGCCGTCGCCACGATCTGGAAACTGGTGGCGCTGCTGTCCATTGGCGGCTTCTTCGAACTTTACGATCTGTTCCAGACCGCCTACATCAGCCCCGGCCTGATGCGCGACGGACTGTTCGCCACCGGGGCGCAGGGCGTGTTCGGCTTTTCCGATCAGGCAGCGTTTGCGTCGGCGACCTTTCTGGGGCTGTTCCTCGGTGCCAGCCTGCTGAGCCCGATCGCCGACCGCTACGGCCGCCGCGCGATCTTCACCTTCGCGTTGATCTGGTACACCGTCGCCACGGTGCTGATGGGCATACAGACCTCCGCACTGGGCATCATCTGCATGCGCTTTCTGGTGGGCATCGGCCTGGGCATCGAACTGGTGACCATCGACGCGTACCTCTCGGAACTGGTGCCCAAGCGGATGCGCAGCGCGGCGTTCGCCTTCGCGTTTTTCGTGCAGTTCCTGTCGGTGCCTTCAGTGGCATTGATGTCCTGGTGGCTGGTCCCGCAGGACCCGTTCGGCGTCGCCGGCTGGCGCTGGGTGGTGTTGGCCAGCGCCGTGTTCGCGCTGTTCATCTGGTGGCTGCGCTCGCGCCTGCCGGAATCACCGCGCTGGCTGGCGCAACACGGCCGCTTCAGCGAGGCCGAAAAGATCATGGACGACCTCGAAGCCCGCTGCATCAAGGATCACGGTCAGGCCCTGGACGAACCGGAAACCCACAACGTGGCCGTCGAAGGCAAAGGCCGCTTCGCCGACATCTGGCAACCGCCGTATCGCCGTCGCGCGCTGATGTTGATTGTGTTTCATGTGTTTCAGGCGATCGGCTTTTTCGGTTTCGGCAACTGGCTGCCTGCGTTGCTTTCGGGTCAGGGCGTGAGCGTGACCCACAGTCTGGCGTATGCCTTCGTGATCACCCTCGCCTATCCGCTGGGGCCGCTGTTGTTCGTGAAATTCGCCAACCGGTTCGAGAATAAGTGGCAGATTGTCGGCTCGGCGTTGGGCTCGATGATCTTCGGCACGCTGTTCGCGCAGCAGACGACGGCGGCGGGGCTGATTTTTTGCGGGGTGATGATCACGTTCTGCAATGCGTGGCTGAGTTTCAGTTATCACTCGTACCAGAGCGAGTTGTTCCCGACCAACATCCGCGCCCGGGCGGTGGGGTTCTGTTATTCGTTCAGTCGTCTGTCGACGGTGTTCAGCAGTTTGTTGATCGGGTTGTTTCTGGATCACTTTGGCACGCCGGGGGTGTTGACGTTCATTGTGATGAGTATGTTGATTGTGATCATCACGATTGGCGGGTTTGGGCCGAAGACGCGGAATCTGGCGCTCGAAGATATTGCTCATCGATAGGGTTCGCGGTGCGGCTTAGGGAAGATCAAGATCAAGAGCGTCTGCCTAACGGCAGACATTTCGCCTTCGGCGAGTTACTTGGAAAAGTCGAAAGTCGCACCATCCCCAAGTAACCAAGGGTGCTTGCTCTCGGTTGGGCCCGACTCCGTCGGGTTCCCTCACTCCGACGACGCTCCGTGGGCCCGCGCCGAACGGACATCCATGTCCTGGCGGCGCTCTCGCGGCATCCATGCCGCTCGGCCCACTCCGCGTCGTCTACGTTCGGCCTGCACCAAAGTCGCGTTCTGCGGTGGCTGGAATTTCTGTGTCTGAAGATCAAAAGCAGATCAAGGGCAGATCAAACGCTAAGAACTTGCAGGAGTGAGCTTGCTCACGAAGGGATCGGTACAACCATCGAATATCTGATGTTTTTGATAAAGCATTCGCGAGCAAGCTCGCTCCCACAGGTAGGGGGTGTAGTCATGAAAATTGTTGGCGCCTGGGCTGGCGTCTTCCCGGCTAAAGCCGGTCCCACTAAACAGCAGCGCGTGTATTCAGTAAAAGTGACAGCGACCTCGACTGTAGGACCGGCTTCAGCCGGGAAGCTTTTGATCTGCTTCAAACGCGCTTTTGATCTTCAAACGCAAATGGCTCAAACACCACAAATCGCGACTTGGGTGCAGGCTGAACGCAGGTCTCGCGGAGTGGGCCGAGCCGCATGGATGCGGCGAGAGCGCCGTCAGGACATGGATGTCCGTTCGGCG
>NZ_JBTOQG010000058.1:0-215 GCF_055283955.1 Pseudomonas sp. HP_12 | reverse complement strand
TTGCGATTCTGTACGGAGATCGATTTATCAGGCCGACCTGGTAAAAGCACGGCCTGCCTAACGGCAGGCCGCTACCAGCCCGCACACAAAAAATCTGACAGTCCCCTCGCCCCACCCCTTCCACCAAAAGCGCCGATAAAGAATGCTTCGTTCAAGCGACGATAGAAACAAGCCTGCGCCTCTGGGTGAAACCCCTCCAAGCCGTAAAACCTTAA
>NZ_JBTOQG010000057.1:0-223 GCF_055283955.1 Pseudomonas sp. HP_12 | reverse complement strand
TCTTTTTGGTTGGCATACATGCACCTCTTACTCATGTTATGCCCGAACACAAAATTTCTGACACCCCCTCGGCGAGTTACTTGGAAAAGCACCCCAAGTAACCAAGGGTGCCTGCTCCTGGTTGGGTTCCTCCTTCGTCGGAATACCCTCACTCCGACGACGCTCCGTGGGCCCGCGCCGAACGGACATCCATGTCCTAGCGGCGCTCTCGCGGCATCCATGC